>MFRH01000086.1:298-1930 GCA_001783275.1 Candidatus Margulisbacteria bacterium GWF2_35_9 | reverse complement strand
CCGATGAAAAAGATCCGCCGATTCCTAAGATACTAAAAGCTTTTTGCATATTCTCATAAGCAGTTTTAAACCTGCCATCAGGTGTGTCTTGGATTTTATCAAAGTCCGAACTAGGTTGAATCCCTATACAATTAGCTGTTAGATTATTTTCAACCAGATAGGGATATACATTAATGTTTGCTAGAATTAAATTTTCAATAAATTCTGTGGTTTTAAGTTCAGGATCAATATCATTCCAGATAGATTGAAGTATATTAACGTCTGATTGAACGGCTTCAATAATAGCATCCTCGTTTGTTATAAGGTCATTATTTATAGGATTATCACTCTTGATAATAGCACTTTCTGAAATATCAAATTCAGGAGAGCCAGGTCTAATTTCATTATAACCCCAGTTTTTGAAATGCCACTCAGCCGCTTCTGTTGTTGACTTAAATACGTTATTGTTAACTAAATCTGTTGCCCACTCGTTAACATCTGGGTTAGCTTCAAGGTAATTATTAGCTACAAAGGTGCCATTTTCAACTTGGGCAACAGCCCATTCGTTAACATCCGGATTATCGTAAATATAATCCTCAGATGCATTTCCCGAAACGTCAATTTCAGATTCGTAGCGTCCTTGTAATCCCACTCTGTTTTCTGAATAACCATATGTATTTGCGTGATAACCAGCAGCGTCTTCAGTGGATGTGAAGGTGCCATTTTTAACTTGTTGGTTTGCCCAAGCGGATACGTCCGGATTAGCGTCAAAATATGTTTGTGCTGAACTAGTTGTCATTTCAATCATAATTATGCGCTACAGATTAGCAACATTTGTTATATCGTCGATTAAGATAATAATTTTGTACCTGATTATTATGATGGATTTTTTTTAAAAAACGTAATAAATATATTATGAATTGAAATTGATAAAAACTATTAGTTAAAGTAGAATAGAGAAGTTATGGAATTACTTGAATCTTTTATACAAAAAGCAAAACAAAAAAAACGTAAAATTGTTCTCCCAGAATCAATGGATCCCCGAATATTAAGTGCGACAAGCAGTATAATATTAGAAGATATTGCCGACATCATATTGATTGGAAACGAAGAAGAGATTCTTTCAAAAATCGAAAATGAAAGCGTGCGAGAAAAAGTTAAAATCTATAATCCCGAGAAGCACAAAGAATTATTAGAAGAATTGGCCTCGATTTTATTTAAGAGAAGAAGCCATAAAGGATTAACCATAGAAGAAGCAAGAGCTATTGTGCTTAAAAACCACCATTTCTATGGAGCTTTACTGGTAGAAAAAGGACTAGCCGATGGAATGGTTTGCGGTGCCGTATGTACCACTGCTGCAACATTAAAAGCCATTATTCATTGCGTTGGAATAAAAGAAGGAAGTTCTCTCTTATCTAGTTTTTTTATGATGCAATCAGATAATAAATTGTTGGGCAGTGATGGGCTAATGTTTTTTGCAGATTGTGCTGTGAATCCAAATCCAAATGAGGAGCAACTTGCAAGTATTGCAATGGATACAGCCCTTTCATATAAGAAAATTATGCATGAAGAACCTAGAGTAGCGATGCTTTCATTTTCAACATTAGGTAGTGCCGAACATGAGTTAGTAGACAAAGTAAAAAATGCGTTAAA
>MFRH01000086.1:0-200 GCA_001783275.1 Candidatus Margulisbacteria bacterium GWF2_35_9 | reverse complement strand
GTACAATTGCTGGGAAAGCGAATTGCTTGATATTCCCAGATCTACAATCTGGAAATATCGGTTACAAGATAGCTGAGCGCATGGGAAATGCCACTGCAATAGGTCCCGTTATACAGGGAGCTAAAAAACCGATTAATGATCTTTCCAGAGGATGTAGTGTTGAAGATATTATATATGTAACAGCAATAACGGCTATTCAG
>MFRH01000085.1:446-13273 GCA_001783275.1 Candidatus Margulisbacteria bacterium GWF2_35_9 | reverse complement strand
TATCGCGAGGAGCATGGATAGGGGGTATCGTTGGAACATTTCTAGTGGCTCTTTTGTTTGGAAAAAAAGAGTTGAAACGTTATGTAACAGTCGGTATCATTTTTGCTGTTATTTTCCTCCTGATTCCTAAGGGAGCGAGAGAGATGGCAACCAGTAATCGAACATTGGATGAACGAGCTGTTTATTGGGATATTGCGATAACTGGGTTCTTAACAAAACCGATAACTGGATGGGGATACGGAAACTTTTTAGTTGTATCTCAAAAGTTCATAGGAGATCGGCCAAAGTGGCTAGTATCAGAAGATCCGCACAATGTATATTTAAGATTTGCAGCAGAAATGGGCGTGGTTGGGTTAGCTGCGTTCTCTTTTTTTATTATCTATGTATTTTATACCACCATTTCCAATGTGCGGAAAAATATTCATATAGAGAAGAAAATCCTGATAATCGGGTTAACCGGAAGCTTGATTGCTTATTTTATTCATGGATTTTTTGATGTATTCTGGGTAAGGGGGACGGGTTCATTATTCTGGATCTTTATTAATCTTGCGTTTATATTGGTAGAGAAAGAATCGTTAGAGGTAAATAGCTTGTCATGTGCCAATGAGAAGGAGTTAACACAGAGCCTATTATGAAACTATTGTTTTGTTTAAATTCTGCACCGGAGTTTGCCGGAGTGCAACAGTATATTCTAACAATTACCAAAGAATTAAAATCGAAAGGGTTTATTCCAATTATTTGGATGAATGACAATGAACCGTTTCAGAGGAAATTATTAGAAAACAAAATTGAGTATTATCGATATGACGGCTCTATTCTGGCATTAAAAAATATCTGGCAGCTAATGCAGATTATCAGACGGCATCAAATTAAAATTGTACATGCAAATTTGGGAGGAGCGGCAATAGCCGGGGCACTCATTAAATATTTTTCAGGTATTAAAACACTGGTATATACACAACACTTTATAAATCCTGCCAGTACTCAGGGAGGATTTATAAAAAAAATAATATCCAAGATTGTATTTAAACTGACGTTTGTTCACTACGATTCTGTTATTGCCATTTCATCTGAGGTTAGAAACAGTATTTTAAAACGAAGGGAAACCTCTGCTAATAAGGTAATCTTGGTTTATAGTGGGATTAAAGGTATTCAAGGTAAAAAAAATATCACGGATTTAATGGATATATTGATTGTGAGTCGATTGGAAAAAGAAAAAGGGATTGATAAGCTTCTCCCTGTCTTGTGGACGTTATATCAAGATGGATATGATTTTTCGGTTACAATTGTTGGAGATGGAGGTCAGGAAAAGATATTAAAAGAAATGAGCTTTCATTTAGGGATGCAATCAAAGATAAATTTTATCGGCAAGGTAAATGACGTCAGTCCGTATTATTTAAACTCCGGTATTTTTGTAAATCCGACTTTTTTTGAAGGATTTGGACTGGCAATCGTAGAAGCAATGTCCGCACAACTGCCAGTGATTGCGTTTAATAAAGGCGGTCCTGTCGATATCATAGATCATAATAAAACCGGTTATTTAGCTGAAAGTTATGAAGAATTTGGTACATACCTAAAACAGCTGCTAAAAAATCCTGAGTTGGCAACTAAAATGGGTGTGGCAGGTTATGAAAGATTTAAGGACTTATTTGTGGTTGATAAAATGATGGAACAGTTACTAAAAATATATGGTATTTTGCCGAAGCAAAAGAACGAGGGTGAGGCATGAAACTACTGACAATCGGTCATAATTTTGTTTTGGAGGAAAATCAAAAACATTTGGTCTGTTTTGCCGACTCAAAAAATATTTCGGATGTATGTTTGATTACTCCTCAGTGGTGGGTTGAAAATACACAGAAAATATATCAGACAAACAAAAATAATCCCAACTACACAATATACACAGGGGAAACGATCTTTACGACACATAATACATTGGCATTTTACTACAGAGGCTTATTGGGAAGGATTCTAGCGTATAAACCGGATATGATAGAAGTGTGGGAAGAACCATGGAGTCTGACGCTGTTTCAAATTGTTTTAATCAAAATAATATTTAGATTAAAAGCAAAAATTACCTGTTATAGTGCCCAGAATATTGATAAAAAATTTCCGTTTCCATTTAATATGATTCAGTGGATAAATTTAAAAAATGTGTCCGGAGTGCATGTTTGTAGTGATAGTGTTTATCAGGTGTTTAAAAAAAAGTATAACGGCATTATTAAAACAATCGGTCTCGGACTTGATTTTTCAGATTATGAATTTAAAAAGAAGGAAATTGGCAACCCCATCCGTATCGGATACGTTGGTCGACTGACTCAATCTAAAGGTGTTTTTGACCTTCTAGAAGCGATTAATAAGACAAAGGATAGCACTCTTACACTTTGTGGCGCAGGATCGGATGAGGAGCAATTAAAGTTGATTGTTAAAGAAAATGAAATGGGTCACAGAGTGTTTTTTTCAGGTTCTTTAAACAAAATGGAACTCATTAAAGAGTATCATAAGATGGATATATTGGTTGTTCCATCAAAAACAACCAAAAATTGGAAAGAGCAGTTCGGTAGAATTATCGTAGAGGCATATGCTACAGGGGTGATTGTTGTCGGTTCGGATTCAGGCTCTATTCCAGAGTTGATTGGATCCTTTGGCCTAACCTATCCGGAAGGGGATGTTGATTCATTGATCGCCTGCATTAAGGAAGTCATCAAGAATAAGGAGACGTGGTATTCTAATCGACTTGAAGCAAAAAACTGGGTAGAAGGACTTTTTTCCTGGCAAAAAATTGCGAGTCAGTTGGAATCATTTTATATGGAGGTGAAACGTGACAGTCGCATTTAATGCACAACTTTTAGTGTTTTCAAAAGACTATCGAACAACTGGTATTGGTTTGTATATTATGAATTTGCTCGAAGGTCTTCATCGCGCCGAATTTCCAATGACAATATTTAGTTCAGATCCCAATGTGGAGAAAGTGTATAGTGCATTTAGTCATTATGTTAGCAGTAAGAGAGTGAGAGACCCGTATATTCGAATATTATGGGAGCAGACGGTATTGCCAATATTGTTACAAAAAAGCAAAACAGAGGTGTTTCATAGTCCGATGCATGTTTTGCCTATGACCTTATCAAAAAAAATATCTTCAGTTCTGACGATTCATGATCTTGCAAATTTTAGGTATCCTCAATTTTATAAAGGGGCCAAGCAAAAGTATTTGACCACAATGACACACTTATCTGCTAAAAAAGCAGATCGAATTATTGCTGTTTCTGAAAGTACAAAAAAAGACCTTGTCAGCATATTGGGAATTAAAGAATCAAAAATTGATGTGGTTTACAATGGATTAAATTTAAATATAGAGGTTGGGCATATCGATGAAGAAAAAATAAGGCGGAAACTAGAATTGCCAGAAGAATATATCCTTTTTGTCGGGACAATGGAACCTAGAAAAAATATTGATGGTATATTAAGTGCGTTACTATTACTTTGGAAGGAAAAGAAAGAGTCGTACAACGTAGTAATAGCTGGTCCAAAAGGTTGGTTGTATTCGGATACGGAAAAGAAAATCAAGGAGTATCAGGAAATCGGCCAGATTATGCAGACTGGCTATTTATCTGATGAGGAGTTAGTTGTGGTGTATAAATATGCAAAATTATTCGTGTATCCTTCTTTTTATGAAGGGTTTGGTTTTCCAATACTGGAGGCAATGGCACTTGGGGTGCCGGTCATTTGCAGTGAGACATCCTCCATGCCTGAAGTTGGTGGGGATGCTGTAGAGTATGTTGATCCGAAAAGTTCTGCTCAAATTGCAGAAAAAATAAGTGTTATTTATAAGGATTCAAAAATGAGAGCAGTTATGAAAAAAGAAGGATTAAAACAATCCAAACTATTTAGTTGGATAAAATCAGCTGAACAGACCATAAATGTTTATAATAAGTTGTAGTTTGTTTAACCGATAAATAAAATCTCGGTATTTGTTCGTTTGGCCAAGTCTTTTACAATGTCGCTTTTTTCTTTGGTGATATCTTTTCCGACAACAATAATCTTATCCCATTTTTCATGATATACCGTCTGATATATTTCTTCGAAACTACTGTAGAATCGATGTTCTTTTTGTGAAGGGGCTAGGGAAGAGTCATCCCAGATCAGTACTTTTTTAATGGAAAACTCGGAGTTTGTATCTTTATAAATATAATCATATAGTTTGGCGGCAGTTCCCTTAGATGAAATGAGTAGTGCCTTTTTTTTGTGCTTAATAGAAATGGGCTGATGAAACAGATTAATTATTCTAAATAAAGAAAATGCTAGAAGCAATCCTAGTGTGTCAAGCAGGACATCCATGAACGATACATTGCGAGAAGGCAAGAAAGATTGCTGAAATTCATCAAATAATGAAAATCCGATTCCAAGCATGAAAAATATAAAAATGCCTGTCGCAAATTTAAATCGCGTATTATTTAGCATGTTAAGATAGAAAAAACCTAGTAGAAAGAAAACTGTGACATGTGCAATGTTTTTAAGAACAAGATCAGGAATGAAAAGATTGGTTCTGATATTGGGTAAGTTAGATAAAACGGTAATTGCTATTAATACAACAAAAAATGAAACAATAAAGGAATAGTGATTGTTAAATTTATTAGTCTTCTTCATATCTTACATCTTAACTTTCTGTAAGATTCAAGGTCAAGATAAAACTCAGTAAAAAATATACACTGATATCCTTCATCGCTCGTAAGTGCCTATGATATACTTAAACCATTATGAAAGAGCCAAAAATTGCAATTGTTCATGATTTTTTAAATCAACAGGGCGGAGCAGAATATGTGGTAGCTATTATACATGAGATGTATCCAACGGCTCCGATTTATACGTCTATTTATAAGAAGGGTTCTACGTGGAGCCACTTTAATGATGCTGATATTAGAACTTCTTGGATGCAGAAAATCCCCTTTATATACAAATTTTTTAAACTATTTTTTTTCCTGTATCCCCTTGCGTTTATTTTTTTCGATTTGAAAGAATATGACATAATAATAAGCAGTAGTACTGCATTTGCAAAAGGTATTCGTGTCAGATTCGGGCAGGAACATATCTGCTATATGCATGCTCCTCCACGATTTTTGTATCGAACAGAGGAATATGTTAAAAAAGAGCAGATTAATGTTCTTTTTAAATTATTTATGCCCTATTTGCTCACCGCGCTTAGAGTGTGGGATCAAATAACAATGAAGCGTATTACGCACATAATCGCTAATTCTGAAAACATAAAAGAGCGTATACAGAAAACCTATAATCGCTATGCGCTAATTATCTATCCGCCGGTCGATACTGGGAGATTTTCAATGTCGATAAAAACAAAGAACTATTATCTGATTGTATCTCGACTGGTTGGTTATAAAAGAGTTGATCTGGCTGTTGAGGCATGTAAAAAAATAGGACGTAAGTTGATTGTTATCGGTAGTGGTTCGGATATAAATTTTATTAAGGAAATATCGACTGACAATATTATTGTTATGGGGCGACAACCAGATGATGTGGTTGAAAAAATGATGCAGGAATGTCGGGGATTCATATTTCCGGGAGAGGAAGATTTTGGAATATCACCTGTTGAAGCTCAAGCGTGTGGGAAACCCATTATTGCATATCGTGCTGGTGGGGCGTTGGAGACGGTCATCGAGGGTAAGACTGGGGTGTTTTTTAATGAACAATCGGTCGATAGTTTAGTGCAAGCCATTTTGTCATTTGAAGAAATTAAGTGGGATAAGTATTTTATCAGCCGGAATGCTGGCCGATTTTCTAAGGATCGTTTTAAAGCAGAGCTTCAATCGATTATCAATAATTTAGTGGCAATCAGTTCGGACACACAGTATCAAAAGTATAAACTGTTTTTTAGGGACAAGCGATTACAACAAGAAAAGAAAACCATTCGCGAGCTCATTTTACATTATCGCAATACAATGTGAAATGAGCTAAAAGTAAGCATATAATTACTCTAAATGTACCATATACCAAAACATTTATTTCAATAAATCTTTAATAGTAGTGCGTATTCAGGTATAATACAAAGTAATTCAGCGGGAAAGATGACTAAATGATTAAAACCTATCTAACATCACTGTCCTATTTTAACAAAATAATGGACGCTTTACTTAATTTTATCAGTTTTATCGCAGCTTTTTTTCTCCATAAATATGTTCTTTCCATATTTCTTCATGTTAAAATTATTGAGTCTCCATTTTTTTACATTGAACTGTTTGTAATATGCATACTACTTGTTAATTTTATTGGGACAAGTAATGGTTATTATGGGTATGACCGTTTTTATGACTCACAGGTAATCGTCAAAAAATGGTTGTCCACCTATTTTCAGTCCTTTACATATACCGTATTAATATTTTTTTTGTTTAGACGATTTATTCCATCCAGAGGATTGGTTTTATTATATTTTTTATTGAGCTTACTATTCTCGCTTGTTTTTAGATATCTTGAGAGGCGAATTCTACAACATTTATATGGTAGGGGACGTTATTTGCAGAATGTGATAGTTGTTGGAACAGGTATCGAATCTGAAATGGTGGTTAAGGAACTACAGACTAATAATCAATGGGGTTTTAATCTAGTGGGTGTCTTGGAACGATATCAAAATGAATCGCCAACTTATAAATATAAAGATCTCGTATTTAATCGCGTTATGATTCTTGAAGATTTTGTTAAGAATAATGTGGTGGATTTAGTTATATTTGCTGTAAACAATGAGGAAGTAAACAGCGTTAGACGCTATATTTCCTTATGTGAGCAGATGGGAATTATGACCATGATCAATCTTGATAATTTTGAAATGAAAATTGCTAAGACTCACGTAGAATACCTAGGAATCATTCCTATGATTACCTTTTCGACAGTTCCGAATCGGCATCGATTGATTTTAGTAAAATATATGATTGATCGAGTGGTAACAGCGTTATCATTACTAGTATTAGTCCCCATTGTATTTCTTCCAATTATGCTTGCCATAAAACTGACATCAAGAGGCCCCGCTATTTTTACACAGGAAAGAGTCGGGCTTAATGGACGCAAGTTTAAAATGTATAAATTTAGAACGATGGTGGATGGAGCGGAAGATTTGCTCGATGGACTTAGAGATCAGAGTGATGTGGATGGCCCAGTGTTTAAACTTAAGGAAGATCCTCGTATCACAAAAGTCGGGAAGATTCTAAGACGTTTTAGTTTGGATGAGCTTCCTCAGTTAATAAATATCCTAAAAGGTGAAATGAGTATTGTGGGGCCACGTCCTCCGATTAAAGTAGAAGTAGACCGTTATAAAAATGAATTTCATAGACGTTTATCAATGAAACCTGGACTTACGTGTTTATGGCAAATTAGTGGCAGAAGTGATGTCGATTTTAAAACTTGGATGGAAATGGACATGAAATATATCGATACATGGTCAATGATTGGTGATCTAATCATCATTCTTAGGACGTTTCCTGTGGTTATAAAACGCGAAGGTGCTTATTAATTAGCGTTTTTTGAGAGCATCCAGTAATCAATAATTGTTTTAATTGTTTTTTTGTAGGTTTCGTAATCCATTTCCTTATTAAAAAAACCGGCGACTGAAAATCCGAAACATTCGTCTATATCTTTCTTATTAGAAGAAGTACTGAGTATGATTACTGGTATATTTTTAAATTTTCGATCATATTTAATGATATTTAATAACTCTAACCCATTTAGTTTTGGCATATTAATATCGAGGAGAATAAGAAATGGCTTTTCATTTGCGGGATCTTTTAAGTAAGACATAGCATCTTCCCCGTCCATCGCTTGTACCAGCGGATTCTGAACGTTTAATTCTTCGAAGCAACGTTTAAGTGCCAGAAAATCGACTTGATCGTCTTCTATTAAAAGAATGGGTTTTTGATTATTCATTGCTTTCTCCTCTACCAATTATAAATATAATACTTTCTGATATATTAGTAAATAATCATCATAATAATAATTTACTAGCAATTAGTATTTTTAGGGATAGTAAAAAATATGTTGCAGTAATTTCCTGGTGAAGATTCTATCCATATATTTCCCCCATGATGATGTATAATTTTTTTAACTATTGGTAACCCCATGCCGATGGTCTCAATATTTTCTTTAGATTTCAGTGTTTGAAAAAAATTGAACACTTTTTCCTGATACAGTGGGTCTATGCCTGGACCATTGTCTAAAACACTGAATTGCCAGCAGTCCTCTTTTTCGATACAATCGATTTTTATTTTTCCTTCAGCTTTATCATTGTGCTTGATGGCATTGTCAATCAGGTTTAGAAATACTTGTTCAATAAGTATCTTTTTTGCATGAATTTGAGGGCAGTGGTCAGAGGTATGGATACTGATGTGTTCAGGTATAGTTATAGAAGAGAGAACTTCTTCAATAATGTCTCTTAGATTAACAGTTGAATAGGTATCCTTATTTAAATCCAATTTTGCATAGTTGAGGATGCCATCTATAAAGTTATTCATTCGAATAACCCGAGATAGCATTATTTCTAGGTATTCGACTCCTTTATCATCCAGTTTTTCTTTGTATTCTGTTAAAAGCCATTCTGCTAAAGAGTGGATGTTTCTAAGGGGGGCTTTCAGATCGTGTGACGCAATATAGGCAAATTGCTCCAGATCTTTATTAGAGCGAGAGAGATCCTCAATAGCATGTTTCATATCTTCTTCTGCTAAGACTAGCGATGTAATGTCCGTTGCGACTTGCCCAATATTTTCGCCGGATTGAAAGACTCTAACGGAAAAATATAGGGTATCTCCATTTTTTGTCGTAATGGTATGGTTATAAAAAAGAGTATTTTCGGTTTTGAGGACATCGGCATAGTTAAAAAAGTGCGTTGATCGCTCTAGATCACGAAAGACATAATCAATATGTTTTCCAATTAATTCGTCTTTTTCTTCGGAAAAAAGGGTTAAGCCAACCTCATTGATTTCTACCAGATTTAAATCTTTATCCCAGATAAATACAAAATCTGGAGAGGATTGCATAAAACTATTCAGTAACTCAGTTTTTTCAAGCGCTTGGGATTTAGAATTGACTTGTTCAGTGACATCAACGGCTATTTCAAAACGGACTTTTCGTTTATCGCTCCAGCTGATAATCCGATCCGTAATACAAAAATGCTTGTTGAGTTTTTCATTAAAATAGTTCCAATGATAAGGGGCTCCATCTAATTCTAGTATTTTGTTATTAGTGCAAAATTCACAGGGGCTGGTTGCTTCTTGTAATGCCCGAAAACATATTTTTCCTACGGGATCAAAACCAAGAATGTTTGTCAGGTATTTATTCGCAAATAAAATTTTATTGGTATAAAGATCAGAGACATAAATAGATTCTTCAATACTGTCAAATATTGATAATAATTGATTGCGTTCTTGTTCTAATTGAGTTTTAGATATTTTCAGGTTATGTGTAAGAAAATAAGCAATTAATCCCAGTATGCTGCTGGGTAACCCTAATAGCATTATGGACGTGTAATGATGAAAATGGTGAAGTTCCTTGAAAACCTCTTGAAATCCACCTTTTAAAAAGTCTTCGAGAGAAGCTTCAATTAATCCTAGAATAGAACCGATAATAAAGAAGATAAAGACATAATAGATTATAGATTTAAACTTGATTTTCCCCATAAATATAGTGTATTTCGAAACTAATATTATGACAATATCCAAACGATAAAAGGCCGTATGTTTTATATGAAATCGATATAAGTGTTATAATATCAATCATGTGCGGACGATACAGCTTTATACCCAGTGAAAAACTATTTTTAAAATATAAAACTGTACAGACCAATTATGTATTTCTTCCGCGTTACAATGTTTGTCCAGGGGAAAATATGCCGGTAGTTTTCAAAAAAGGCAATGATAACTATTTTGCGGAAATGAAGTGGGGTCTTATTCCTTTTTGGGCAAAGGACAAAAAGATTGGTGACAATATGATTAATGCGCGTGCCGAAACAATTGAGGAAAAACCATCCTTTAAACAGCCCCTCAAAACAAAAAGATGCATTATTCCGGCATCTGGCTTTTATGAATGGAAACGAGAAGGGAAAGAGAATGTTCCCCACTATTTTAGTCCAGCTAATGATGCCTATTTTTCTTTTGCAGGTGTATATGATATTTGGAAAGATAAACATGAACAGGACATCTATTCCTATGCGATTATTACCACTCAAGCCAATGAAATAGTTGATAAAATACATGACAGGATGCCCGTTATATTAAATGAAGCAGGTGAAGAGCAGTGGCTACAAAATTCAAATTATCATTCTGTTTTGGGTTTATTAAAACCCTATGACTCAAAAAAAATGCAGGTATATCAGGTATCAAAAGAGGTAAATTCTTCTAAAATGGACTTAGCAGAATTTATTCTTCCTCAAGAATAGAAAAAGAATTAAACGGGAATTTCTAATTGAGGGATATTAAAGTTTGGTAAGCTATTGTGTCTCGCGTTTAGGCTGTCGGCAAGGTGAATCGTTCCAATACCGAAGCGTTTATTAAGCTCATCAATGCTTAAAAATAGTTGTTCTCTTTTCTCTATGGAAATATTCTGATCAAACAGTGAAAGTTGCATGTTTTTATTGGAACAGAGATTAATCAGTACGCAAATGGTTTGCCGATAGATCTTGCCACTACGGTAACAGGTTTCAAATAGTTCATTGGCAATGTGGACGATTTCCATTGGGTCTGCACTTGGACGGTTTAGCTTGGCTTTTTGCCCATAGGTTTGGAATTTTTGACTTTTTAAAGCAATAACAATACTTTTCGCAGCTAGATTGTATTTTCTGCATTTGGCAGTTGCTTCTTCGATGTTCTTTACCAATTGTGCAAAAACCTCATTTTTATCGGAAGTTGGATTAAATGTTTTTGCCTTGCTGATGCTTTGGTAGGATTCTTTTTTATTGGTATCGATCTTGTATATCTGCTCTCCTCGAAGTTCTTTGTATATCTCAACTTCTTTTTTAGTCAGTTTTTCTTCTACAAAAGGTAAGGGTTTCTGCGTAAAGTCATATGCTGTTTGGCATCCGTATTTTCTGAGCATTGAGGAGATATTCGGACCAATTCCCCATACTTTTTCAATGGGAGTTTTTTGTAGCAGGATATGAATGTGTTTTCCTTTAACGCAGGTAATGCCATTTGGTTTACGAAATTTTGAGCATAGTTTTGCCAGAGATTTAGTCAGACTGACGCCCACAGATACGGTAATGTCTAGTTCGCTAGTTATAGCTGACTGCATTTTTACGGCAATTTCCTGATAATTAGCGTTGAGAGTCCGACGAAGACCTGTAATATCGGCAAAGGCTTCGTCGATGGAATACTCTTCAACAATGGGTGTAAAACGACGCATAATACTGAACATTCGATGGGCAAAAAGCATATAGGCTTCGTAGTTTCCCGGGACAATAATACATTCCGGATAATTTTTTTTTATTAATCCGATTGGCATGCCTCGAGTAATTCCCAGCTTTTTTGCATCGGCGCTCATAGCAGAGGCAATGCCTCTTTCGCTACCGGTTACTAATGGTTTATTTTTGTAGCTATGGTTGAGGGATTGTTCAACGGAAGCAAAGAAGCTGTCTCCGTCAATGTGTACGATAGCTTGTGGCCATGAAACGAGAGTCAGTATTTCCTGCATACGGATACCACAATTCCGGCGATGGTTAATTCCTGTTTGGGATAGATGGGTGGGTATTTTGGATTAGCCGCTTCAAGAAAGATGTTTTTCCCGACTTTTCGATAGTATTTCATGGTCCATTCACCATCGACTTGGGCAATAACAATATCTCCGGAATGAACGGTTTTTCCTTTTTCTACTAGCACAAAATCCTTTGGCATAATGCCGGCATTTATCATGGAATCGCCTTTTACTTCCAGCATAAAAGTAGCTTGTGGTTTTGAGATAAGAAATTCGTCCAACGATAGGGATTGTTTCAGTTCTTCTTCTTCCGGTGTTGGGAACCCTGCGGTGACGCTACCAAGAAATTTAATTTTTTGATGAAAGAGATCGGTTGAGATTAGTTTTCCATTGAGCCCTCTCCTTATAAAATTAAGTTCAATGAGTTTATTTACAAGATAAACGGCAGAGTTCCGAGAGGAATAATCCAGAAGATCGGCAATTTCTTTAAGACTGGGAAGCCTGTCGTTATTAGCATAGAAACTTCGAAGTTTGTTTAGTGCATCGCTTATATTCATAAATCACCCTCCAATCTCTCTTTTGCTTTTCCCTACGTTTAATCCCGCTTTGTTATCGGAGATGGTAGTGTCGAAACGTCAGTAGTACAATTGTACAATAAAATTTAATATTTGAGAATAAAATATATTTTATTATTAAAAATACATCGGAAAAAGGGAATACAAGGGATTGAGTAAAAATAACGATACTAATGATAGATACGATAAAAGGTATAAGTGGGATTTTATAAATAGACGATTAAGGGCAAAAGGGTGATGTGTTAATGAGTGGTATAAATAATATAGGTCTAAGCAAATATTCTGAACCTGTTAATACAGTTATTCCAGCGACTCTAGGTGAAAATAGTTTTTCTAGTTCTAGTGGGATTGAGCCAATGTATGGATCTTCGCCGGACGAGACAGTTGTTGATGGTCTTGGTGGAGAGGAGTTGGTAGATACGAGAACAAATAACCAGAGATTTTTAGAAGACGGCTGGGATGCTTTATTTAACAATGATCCCGGTACAGTTATAAGAATAGAAGGTGCAACGATAACTATTGGTGAAGATGGCCTTGCTTTTTTGGAAGAAGATTCTGACCAGAATGGTTCAG
>MFRH01000085.1:0-419 GCA_001783275.1 Candidatus Margulisbacteria bacterium GWF2_35_9 | reverse complement strand
GTGAAGATGGCCTTGCTTTTTTGGAAGAAGATTCTGACCAGAATGGTTCAGGTCGAGGTATGTGGATAAATAAAGATTTAGATCCTAATCGAGTTTCCACACAAATTCCAGCGTTATACGGTTATTTTACAGGGAAATTTGGAAGTGACCTTTTTACTTCTGCTGAAGTGTCGGGTTTTTATCGTGAGGGTTGGGCTACCACAGATCCTGATTCTGCTGGTGAATATGAGCAGATCGATACGAGTGGCGTTAAGGAAAAAAACCTTGCCTATGAAGCGTTTAAAACAGATGGCTGGGATGCTTTATTTAGCAAGGAACCGGGTACCGTTATAAAAATAGAAGGCGCAACGATAACTATTGGTGAAGATGGCCTTGCTTTTTTGGAAGAAGATTCTGACCAGAATGGTTCAGGTCGAGGT
>MFRH01000084.1 GCA_001783275.1 Candidatus Margulisbacteria bacterium GWF2_35_9 | reverse complement strand
TGATGGATCTTCGAGGAGGAGCTGCTTTGTTAATTGCTGCCTTAGCTGCTGATGGAGAAACAGAACTCTATAATACAGAGCATGTAGAAAGAGGTTATGACGGTATTAGTGAGAAACTAATTTCGTTGGGAGCAAATATTGTTTAATACTAAAAATATGTTTGCTCGACTGCAAGAAAAGAAAATTATTAATATTTTACTCAGTATTAATTACTCAAAGTTATTTACTTATTTATCATTTTGCATATATTTAATGTTTCTTATCAGTTTACTGTATTTACCCAAAAATCAGAATTTAAAAATTGGTATGCACA
Source organism: Candidatus Margulisbacteria bacterium GWF2_35_9 (assembly GCA_001783275.1). Classification (GTDB taxonomy): domain Bacteria; phylum Margulisbacteria; class Riflemargulisbacteria; order GWF2-35-9; family GWF2-35-9; genus GWF2-35-9. The sequence goes on along the minus strand of MFRH01000084.1, from coordinate 13,173 downwards.
GTCCCAAACGGATTGTTACCCACAAGCAATATGAAATTCAAACGTCGTTTGATAAGGAAATATCGGATAAAATTTTAAAACAAAAAATTAATGATGTAAAAAAAGTTTATACGAGGGATCGTTCAGTTGAAGATAGCACCGAAAAACTTTTACTCAATTTTTTTGTTGAAATAAAGGAGAAAAGAGCAAATCGTCAGTCCACATTAAATATTCTGGAAAAAGTGCCTGTAAAAAGTAAAACCATCGATTTTTTATTAAAGCAGGATGAGGAGTCCATTGAAACAATCATACTCATCAGTCAACAACTGATTAAAAATATATATATTGAAGGGATACTGCTAAGCGAGGATATTGTTCCATATCTTCAAAGCAAATTTAAGGAAGTTAATTTATCAAGTCGTTATGAGCAGACGATTATTGATATTTTGTCCTTAACACTTAAACCGAATCTGGTAGATGATAATGAAACGACAAAAAGCAAAATAGATGCAATTAAAGCCAGTTTTATCCAACAAACAACTATTATAAAAAAAGGTCAGCCGATTGTATATGAGGGAGATGTTCTAACTCCATTAATTATGGAAATATTGGGGGAAATTGGTCTTTATCGAAAAGATATTAATTGGAAAAAAGTGATGCCCTTGTTTTTTGGTATTATTGGATTGGTCTTATTTCTTGAACGTATGATGACCTATTATGTCCGTCCAGATAATAAAAATTTAAAGCTGATATTTTCAATCGAATTTATATATATTCTAAACATATATGCCGTATATCTATTGGATTATTATAATATATTACCAAAGATGATTGAGCCGTCATATTTAATATTGGTCAGTTTCTTTTCTTTCTTGTTTTGTTTGCTAGTTAATGAAAAGTTATCTCTTCTGTTTTCATATTTTAATGTTATTTTAATGATCTTTTTATTTAATATGACGCCTATGGCGATATTGTATGTGTTGATTGCAACAATGATTACCAACTTTTTCCTACATAAATTTAAAACTCGTCGGGATTTAGCTTCCATCGGTTTTTTGATTGGAGTATTAACTGCAATTTTGATTGCTATTTTTGAAATACATTTAATCCCTAATACAATTAATCCGCTTCTACATATGTTTGAAATTTTTCTTATAAGTTTGATCTCGATTATATTTGCAATCGGCCCGCTGGAAGTATTCGAAGAAATATTTGATGTTACAACAGATCTTAAGCTTTTGGATTATGCTGATTTAAAGTTTGAATTAATGAAAAAATTGCTAAATGAATCTCCTGGAACGTATTATCATAGTTTGATGGTGTCTAATTTAGCTGAAGCCGCCGCTGAGAAGATCGGAGCAAATGGCATCCTCGCAAGGGTAGCGTCTTATTATCATGATATTGGTAAGTTAAAGAAACCGGAATATTTTATTGAAAATCAGAGTATTGATGAGAATCCGCATGATACTACTATGCCATCGCTCAGTGCATTAACCATACTCAGTCATCCGAAGGATGGGTTGGAAATGGCGAGAAAATATTCCCTTCCGAAAGAAATTCAAGACATTATTCTTCAGCATCATGGTACTAGTTTGCTGGTTTATTTTTATCATAAGATGCTTCGTATGACTGTTCATGATATTGTTGAAGAAAGCCAGTTCAGATACGATTGTCCGAAACCAAGAACAAAAGAAAGTGCCATTATTATGCTTGCGGATAGCGTGGAAGCATCAATCCGATCTATTGAAAAACCGTCACCGATTAAAATACGGGCGATGATAGAAAAAATTGTGAATGAGAAAATAGACGATGAACAATTGGATGAATCGAATTTAACTTTTTCTAACATAGAGGATATTAAGGATATATTCCTTAGTGTTATTACCAATCAGTATCATTCTAGAATCAAGTATCCAGATTCTAGCGACAAATCAGATGAAGATAAATCAAGTTAACATTAATGTAAATACAGATGCTTGTCTGGATCTCGAATATATTAATGAGGTAATCGTCAATATCAGTAGCCGTATCATTCTAGCTGATGGACAGGTGTCCCTGAGCTTCATCAATGATGTCGATATGTTGAAGCTAAACAGCGATTATCGATCGATAAACAAAACGACGGACGTTTTAACCTTCTGTATAGATGATGAGGATATTTTAGGTGATATTTATATATCACCTGATACGGTTCAAAAGAATGCCATTGAAAACAATATTGAATTTAAAGAGGAATTATCTCGCGTAATCGCACATGCATTTGCACATTTGGTTGGATATGATCATGAAACGGATGAAGAATATCATATTATGCATGATTATGAAGATTTTTTATTAACTCGATATGAAACGATTTAAGAACCGATTTTTTACAGATTCTTTGTTTAATGCAGTTAGAGGTTTTTTTGTAGCTGTCAGGCGGGAAAGAAATCTGAAAATACATATTTTAATCGCAATCATTGTGATTGTAGCAGGAGTTTATTTTAAGATAAGCCGCTTTGAATGGATTGCCATTGTTTTTGCAATTAATATTGTGATACTTTCTGAATTGATAAATACGGCTATTGAGCTTACAATTGATTTATATACTAAGAAATACCGAGAGACTGCAAAACTGGCAAAAGATATTGCAGCAGGTGCAGTTTTAGTTTCATCAACTTTAGCAATTGTCATCGGATTATTTGTATTTTATAATAAGGTTATAACGTTTATAGGGAATATATTGAGTGGAAGATAGTTCGTATATAATAGAGTTCTTATTTTTATTAATCCTGATTGTTTTATCAGCTTTCTTTTCTTCCGCAGAAACTTCACTAACATCTCTTACTCACCTGAAGCGAAAAAAGATCATCAGCCAGAATAAGCATAATGCCAAATTTATTGAAAAGTTATATAAAAAACCAGGGAAGATGCTCACAACAATACTGGTTGGGAATAATATCGTCAATATATTGGCCTCAATTGTAGCAACATTTATATTTGTCCAGTTGCTAAATAGTCAAGGAATCCATAATCAAGCAATCACCACCACAATAACGACAATTGTTATGACCATTATTTTATTATTATTTGGAGAGATAACTCCGAAATTACTTGCATTAAAAAATTCAGAAGAAATTGGTTTATTTTTGAGTCGACCGGTGTATTATTTCTCTATTATTTTTTCACCGATTATTACGATACTTAATAATATTTCAAAAGTAATTATCAAAATTACAGGTGGCCTTCGGTTAGAAAAAGATTCACTAGTTTCTGAAGAGGAAATCAAACTTATCATATCGATGGGGTTGCAGGAAGGGGTATTAGAGGAAGAAGAAGAAAAAATGCTGACATCGGTTATTGAGTTTGGAGATATTATTGTTAGGGAAGTCATGACTCCTCGAACCGATATAGTTGCGGCAGATTCAAAGGCATCCATACGAAAAATTATCAGTATGATTAAAGACTATGGGCACTCTCGAATTCCAGTTTATTCAAACCGAATGGATAATGTTATTGGGATTATTTATGCAAAAGATCTTCTCTCTGTTCCAGAGGAAAAACTGGATAGTATTGCATATGTTAAAGACTTTTTTAGAGAACCGTTTTTTGTTCCAGAGAGTAAGAAAATAGATGAACTTTTAAAAGAAATGCGCAAAGACAAAAAACAACATATTGCGATTGTTGTGGATGAATATGGCGGTGTTAGTGGTATCGTTACCATCGAAGATATTATTGAAGAAATCATTGGTGAAATTCGTGATGAATATGATTATAAAGAGGAGCATCTTATTGAGAAACAAGATGAAAATATATACTTGATACTCGGAGTGTTAAATGTATCTGATTTAAATAAGGAATTAAACTTAAATATTCCAGAGGAAGATGAATATGATTCAGTTGCGGGTTATGTTGTGAATAAATTAGGGAAGATTCCCGTAAAGGGTGATTGGTATGAAAATAAAAATTATAAGTTTACAATTATTCTTGTAGCTAAACGAAGAGTGGTTAAACTTAAGTTGGAAATTAAAACGAATGGAGAAAAAAATGACTAAATATGTGTTTATAACCGGTGGGGTAGTATCTTCTCTCGGAAAAGGAATCACCGCAGCTGCTCTTGGTACGGTATTAAAAAACAGAGGGGTAAAAGTACTTATTCAGAAACTGGACCCCTATTTAAATGTTGATCCGGGGACGATGTCTCCCTTCCAGCATGGAGAGGTTTTTGTTACCGATGATGGTGCTGAAACGGATTTAGATTTGGGACACTATGAACGATTTATTGATGAAAATCTTGGGCGAATTAATAATGTAACGACCGGAATGATTTATCACACGGTTCTTCAAAAAGAACGTCGTGGAGATTATCTGGGTGGTACAGTTCAGGTTATTCCTCACATTACGAATGAAATTAAAGATCGAATGAGACGAGTCGGGTCTGAAAATCATTGTGATGTTGTGATTATTGAAATCGGTGGTACGGTTGGGGACATCGAATCCTTACCTTTTTTAGAAGCCATCCGTCAATTTAGAAAAGAACTGGGAAGAGATAACTCGGTTCATATTCATGTTACCCTTGTGCCGTATTTGAAGTCATCCGGTGAATTTAAGACAAAACCAACACAACATAGTGTTAAAGAGTTGAGAAGTATTGGGATCCTTCCAGATATTATTGCCCTTCGAACTGAAAAACCGCTCAATAAAGATATAAAAGAAAAAGTCTCATTGTTTTGTGACGTAGAGAAAGATGCGGTTGTGGAAATGATAAATGTAAAATCTATTTACGAGGTTCCGCTAAATGTAGCAATGCAGAATCTGGATAATATTGTTGTCCGATATTTGAATTTAACTACAGGGGAGCGCGATCTAACCGTTTGGGAAGAAATCATCCGAAAAATGTATGGAGCTAAGAAAACGGTTAGTGTTGCTATTGTTGGTAAGTATGTTGGATTAAACGATTCTTATATATCTGTTGTTGAATCTATTCATCATGCGTGTACCGAACATGATCTTAAGGCAGATATTAAGTGGATCGATAGTGAGGAACTTGAAAGTAAAACAACTGCAGAAGTAAACGAGTTGTTATCATCTGTTCAAGGTATTGTTGTCCCAGGTGGATTTGGCTTGAGGGGAGTGGAAGGAAAGATTACTGCTATAAAATATGCGAGAGAAAATAAAGTGCCTTATCTTGGATTATGTTTGGGTATGCAGACTGCTGTAATAGAATTTGCTCGAAATGTGATGAATATGAAAGATGCTAACAGTAGCGAGTTTAATGAGAAAACACCGTTTCCAGTGATCGATTTATTGCCAGACCAGAAGTACATTTCCGATAAGGGCGGTACGATGAGATTGGGGATTTACCCATGTAAAATTAAGGATGATTCAAAATTACAAAAAATATATGGTGAAAAAGTTATATATGAAAGACATCGTCATCGATATGAATTTAATAATGTATTTCGAGATAACTTTGAATCAAAGGGATTTATGTTTTCAGGAACTTCTCCAGACGATCGGCTTGTTGAAGTGATTGAAATACCAGCTCATCCATTCTTTGTTGCCTCTCAGTTCCATCCGGAATTTAAGAGTCGTCCGACACGTCCACATCCGTTATTTTCCAGTTTCATCAGTGCGATAGTCGACTTATCGATTGATGGGTAAAATACGAATACTTGATACTGAGACAATTAATAAAATTGCCGCAGGAGAAGTAGTCAGTCGTCCTTTTTCAGTTGTTAAGGAATTAATTGAAAATTCGCTGGATGCCAATGCGACAAAAATTCGAATTACAGTTCAAAATGGTGGTAAATCCTTCATTGAAATTAGTGATGATGGCATTGGTATGGATGAAGAAGATGCTCAGTTATCATTTATTCGACATGCGACATCGAAACTATCATCCGTAGAAGACCTTTTTTTTCTAGAGTCTATGGGTTTCAGGGGAGAAGCTATCCCAAGTATTGCTGCTGTATCGAAGTTCACTATGCGAACAAAGAAGGCATCTAGTAAGACTGGGATTGAAATAGTCATCGAGGGTGGAAAACAGATTAGTCAGAATCAATTGGCTATTTCGGATGGTACGCTCATACAGATTAAAGATTTGTTCTATAATATTCCGGCACGATTAAAGTATTTAAAACAAGATCAAACTGAATTTATGCATATCTTAAAGTTTGTTTATGCTAGTTCCATCGCATGGCCGAATGTTTCCTTTCAGTTATATAACGGTTTAAAAAAAGTATTTGCTACAAGTGGTAATAATAATCTGGAAGAAGTCGTCTCGGAAGTATTTACTTATGATATCTTTAAACAAATGAGGAAAATTGAGTATCAACTTGATGAAATAGGTGTTACCGGATATATTTCTCTTCCATCCTGTACGAAAGTGGATCGGGATAAACAACTCTTTTTTGTGAATAAGCGTTACATTCAAAGCGATATTCTCGGCAAAGCGCTTCGAAATGCAATTGCAACTATTTTTCCTTCTCAACGGCATCCTTATTGTTTTCTTAATATTTCAATCGATCCATCTGAAGTCGATATTAATGTTCATCCTGCAAAGATGGAGGCAAAATTTGCAGATGAAAAAACAATTTATCGTGCTGTTTATCACTCTGTTCGAAATATTTTTGAAAAAGGATTTATTCCAACTCAACCTGAACCAGCACCGGAATCGTTTATTCGTGAGGGTGATGATAAAATCGTTCTATCACCACAATCATATTATAAAAAAGAGCCAATTGATCGATCGTTTAGTCCTGCAAGTATGGACATGATTTTTGGTGAGCCTGTCTCAAATGCAGATCACTATAATCCGTTAGAAACCTTTGATTATATTGAAAAAAAACAAGGAAATGACCGTCAAGTTGCTTCGGGTTTAATGCCAGTCATGCAGATACTAAATACGTACCTGCTTTTTTGGCATCAAGATCAATTATGGGTGATTGATCAACATATCGCACATGAACGAATCCTTTATGAAGCACTTAAAGAAAAGAAGCAAGAAGTGATCAGCCAAGAATTATTGTTGCCAGAAACTGTTTTTTTTGATAAAACAGAAGAAATCTTGTATCACGAAGTAAAAATTGTTTTATCAGAAATTGGGTTTAATATTGAAGCATTTGGTTCTGGTAGTTATATCATAAGATCGGTTCCACAGTTTTTAATTAATAAGAATATTAAAACTATGATTAAGGATATTATTAGTGAAACAACCGAAAAAGATGCGGGAAAAAAATATAATAATATATTAATTTCAATTGCATGTAAGGCTGCAGTGAAAGCTGGAGATAGCTTAACAAATATGGAAATGAACAAATTGGTAGCAGATTGGTTATGTGTAAAAAACAATATGAGTTGTCCTCATGGAAGACCTATTGCTAAAACATTTATGAAAACTGAAATCGATAAATGGTTTTCTAGGAGGTAGTTATGGTAAAAAATTTAGTGATTGTTGAGTCCCCCGCAAAAGCAAAAACTGTTTCGAAATATTTAGATGATAGTTATACAGTTAAAGCATCGATGGGTCATGTCGTGGACTTACCAACGAATGATTTGGGTGTGGATGTTGATAATGATTTTAATCCAACATATAAAGTGACGAAAGACAAAACCAAGATTGTTGCCGATTTAAAGAAAGCTGCCAAAGAAGCAGACTTTATTTGGCTAGCAACCGACGAAGATAGAGAAGGGGAAGCGATTGCTTGGCATATTTTAAATACCTTAAAAATAAAAGAAGATGAATATAATCGGATTGTGTTTCATGAAATTACAAAAACGGCTATTCTAAAATCGATTGAGAATCCTCGGAAAATTGATAATCAGCTCGTTAATGCTCAACAATCAAGACGTATTATTGATCGATTAGTGGGTTATAAATTATCCCCACTGTTATGGAAGAAAGTACGAAAAGGTTTAAGTGCTGGACGTGTACAATCCGTTGCCGTTCGATTTGTTGTCGAAAAGGAAGAAGAGATTAACAGCTTTGTCCCAAAAGAATCCTGGGATGTTAAAGGAAATGCATTAAATAAGGATAAGGTTAGTATTCCGATACTTCTCAATAAAGTGGATGATAAAAAGGTTAATTTATTAAACGAAGAGACCGTTATGAAAACCATTGAAACGTGCTTTGGTGATATTAAATTTAAACCTGTAAAAGGAAAAAAGGATACAGTACAGTATGAATGTGTTATCCCAAAAGGGACGGAGTTATTAGTTAGTAAAGTAAATAAAAAAGTACTGACACGACAACCAGCACCGCCTTTTACTACATCGACATTACAACAGGAAGCACACCGGAAACATGGTTATGCAGTTGGTCAAACCATGAGACTGGCACAAAAACTCTATGAAGGTATTGACCTAAAACAAGGTCGTGTTGGATTAATTACCTATATGAGAACGGATTCACTAAATCTTGCGGATGAGTCATTATTGCAAATCAGTTCATATATACAAGAAACCTACGGCAAAGATTATTCCATCCAAAATTATCGTACTTATAAAACAAAAACCAAAGGAGCTCAAGAAGCCCATGAGGCAATTCGTCCAGTGGATATAAGGATTGTTCCTGAAACACTAAAAGGTGAATTAGAGCCTCAGCTTCTTAAACTTTACACACTTATCTGGAAACGAACCATCGCAACACAAATGCAAGAAGCTGAAATTGAAAATACAACAATCAGCATGGTGCTTGATAAAAACAAAAAAGTTGAGTTTACTGCTTCTGGTGAAGTGATTACCTTTGATGGCTTTATGAAATTATATATTGAAGATACTGATGATGAGAATGAAGATGAAGATGTAACACGTCTGCCGATAATGGAAAAAGGGGAAAAAGTAACACTAGATTTTTTAAATGCCATTCAGAAGTTTAGCAGACCCCCAGCCAGATACACAGAAGCGTCTCTTGTTAAAAAACTCGAGAGTGAAGGAATTGGAAGACCATCTACTTATGCTCCGACTATTTCCACAGTCATAGCAAGAGGTTATATCGAAAAGGATAAAAAACATCTATTTCCTACAGAATTAGCCATTATCGTTACAAAATTTTTATTAGAATATTTTGATGATATTTTGAACTACAAGTTTACTGCAAATCTTGAGGAAAGTTTTGACGATATTGCATTAGGGAATAAAGACTGGAAAAAAATTATAAACGAATTCTATGTGCCATTTAATGAAAAGCTGGAATTTACATATAAGAATGCTAAAAAATATGCTGAGGAAACCGACGAAAAGTGTCCAGATTGTGGTAAGGATCTTATTATTAGAATGAGTAAATATGGTAAATTTTTATCATGTTCTTCATATCCAGAATGTAAGTATACTCGTAACGTAGGATCTACTGATGAAAAAGAAAATCCGGAACCGGAAAAAGTCGGTGAAAATTGCCCACAATGTGGCAGTGAGATGATTTACAAAACAGGTCGATTCGGACGATTCATTGCCTGTTCAAATTATCCGACTTGCAAGCATATTAAGAAACAAAAAACGGTGCTCGAAGGAGTAAAATGTCCTAAATGTGGTGGCGATGTATTGGAAAAACGAACAAAGCGAGGGAGAACATTTTTTGGTTGTGATGCTTACCCAAAATGTGATTTTGCAGCATGGAAAAAAGAAGATATAAAATAAATTCTAATAATGAAAAAGATGGTGGGTTCAGGAAACTGATAACAAAAAACATCAGTCTTAAACTCTTAGCTTTTTTATTGGCCATTGTTATGTGGCTGATTGCACGAACCAACTTCGGCTAAGATGTTTGTTGCGAAGACGATTAATGCGTATCAGGAATACTATGAAAACACGTTTAAATCTGGCCAGATTGGGTTTGTCCCGACGATGGGCTTTTTGCATGACGGACATATTTCATTAGTCAGAGAATCGGTAAAAAATAATGATTTTACCGTTGTCAGTATCTTTGTTAACCCTAAACAGTTCGGTCAAAATGAAGATCTAGCTGCATACCCGAAAGATTTTAATCGGGATCGGGAACGTCTTGAAACAGAAGGGGTAGATCTTTTGTTTTTTCCTGACGAAGTGGAAATTTATCCTGAAAAAAATCAACTAAGTATCCACATATTACCTGAGTTTACAAACATCTTATGTGGTCGATTCAGAGATAGTCACTTCGAAGGAGTCGCGCTAGTTGTATTAAAATTGTTTAATATTATTCGTCCAGATAATGCTTATTTTGGGCAGAAGGATTATCAGCAATTCCAGCTGATACAGACAATGATTGATGAGTTTAATCTAGCTATAAAATTGCATGCCATGCCCATTATCCGTGAAAAAAGTGGTTTGGCTATGAGTTCGAGAAACAGCTATTTATCGCCATCGGATAAGTTGTTGGCTGCAAATATTTACAAAGGATTGCTCCATATAGAAGAACAGGTGATGGCCAATAACTTGTCTTTAAAAGATGTATCGCTAGAGTATACAAACTATTTAAAATTAAAATCTGATAAAATGAAAATGCAATACATCGAGGTCTATGACCGCCGTTTAAAGCCCCTTTCTCAGCTTGAAACAGGTAATATGTTTATGGGAACTGCCGTGTTTATAGGTAATGTTCGGTTGATTGATAATATATTGTTTTAACCTATTTTCCATAGATGTGCCTTAATTAAATCATCTCAAAAATTCAAGACAAGCCTTTTCTTTTACTTCCAAACCCTTTATTAAGAGTCACTTTGAAGGGAGTCTTAATAAAATAAAAAATATACCAGAAAAAATAGATGCAAAATATAATGCAGATTAAGCGATATAGCTTATAGAGTTCGCTAAAGACAAACAAGGGGGGAAATAATGAATGATATATCAAGTTTTTTTAATAAAATAGGTACTTCAATCAAAGAAGCATTTAGTGATGATGATGAGGATAGCACAACAACAACAACAACTAGTAGTACTGGTATTTCTCAAACATATGGAACGATTGATCCTTCATGTAGTACAACAACATCAAGTTTAGAAGATACTACCAGTACAGGAAGTGCTACTAGTTCTACAAGTACTTCTACAAGCAGTACAACAAGTAGTACTGATATTTCAAGTACAGACTTGTCGGGTACATATACCGATATTCTTAACGCAATAGCATCCGGAGACTACTTGTCTTTAATTGATAAGGTAGCTGCAGTTGCAGGTGATTCTGCTCTTAAGGAAAAATTAATTGCTGCAGCGAGTGACCCTACAGTGGTCGCGGCAGTTGAAGCAGCAACAGGGAATCCGGATATTGGAACTTTATTATCTGCAGCAGCAAATGATACAGTCTTTGTCGATGCATTGATCGATGTTGCCACCAAAGTAGCCGCGAATCAAGATGTGAGAAATGCGCTTACGGGGCCAGATTATGATATCCAGACGATAATAGATGCAGCTTCCAGTGATGAGGCATTACTGGATTCAGTGGGGACACTATCAACAGCTACCAAGAATAATCCACAGGTTTATGCTGCAGTGCAGGCCTCTGGTCATGCGGATATTTTAGATCAAATGTCTGCAGCATCGGATAACTCTGGGTTGTTAAGTGCACTGTCATCAATATCAGGATTATTTAGTTAATAAATGCTTAGAAAAATTTGACGATATTTTAGTAAAAAAATGCCGATAAAAGATTTATAGGTAAAAAAAGTGGGGGGTGGATAAAGAGTTTAGTTGTATAAATAAAAGTTAATACTAGCAGATACTTAGAAAAAATAAAAAAGGGGGAGAAAATATGTCAATGTTAGCAAATTTTGTAAATTCAAATTCTGGTGCTGCAGCATCGTTTGCATCAATGGGAATGAGTACTGGTGCAGAAGCTACAGCGAATGGGGCGAGCGCTATTGGGGCATCGTATGCTTCATCAAATTCGGGTGGATCTTCAAATTCAATTAATTGTTCATATGCATCTGCCAATGGATATCTTGCAGCTAATCCGGATGTCAGTGCTTGGGCAAATACCCAAGTTGCGAGTGGTACCTTCGGGTCTGTGGAAGATGCAGCCGCTTCACATATTTCGACTAATGGGTGTTATGAAAATCGACCAGGATTACCAGGGTTTGACGATATAGCGGCACCAACGGCAATCTCTTCAGAATCTGAAGCATTTTTTAGATCTCAGACAAATGGTGTCTACATACAGGGGATAATGTCTGTTAATCAAAATCAAAATAGTAATTTAGATGATGCAGCGGAAATGTATGCAGCATATGGTAGCTACAGTGCTGAAGATCAACCATCAGCAACTGTTTTTAGCAATCAAAACGGTGTCTAGTATTTAGTTTCTTTTCTATTTTAGTGATTGTTTGATACAAAGCCCTCTCTGGAAGATAAAAAATCCCAGAGGGGGCTTTTTTAATAGAGCTCCTCTGTCTAGATATTCTGTTTTTAACATCCCACCCCCTAATGGGGACTCACTTCGAAGGGAGAATTAAAGTAATGAAAATAAAAAACCGTATCTATTTTTCAAATAATTTGTAACAGACTTACATGTCATGATGTTCTTGACCTAAAAACATCAGAAAGAATCAATGCATAAAAAGTATTAAGATTGACGATAGTATATATGAAATAGAAAAAATAAAAAAGGGGGAGAAAATATGTCGTTATTATCAAATTTTATAAATTCAAATTCTGGTGCTGCAGCATCGTTTGCATCAATGGGAATGAGTACTGGTGCAGCAGCTACAGCGAATGGAGCGAGTGCTCTTGGGGCAGAGTATGCTTCATCAAATAACCAAATAGTTGGTTCAAATGCACTTAATTGTTCATATGCGTCTGCAAATGGATATCTTGCTGCAAATCCAGATGTTAGTTCATGGGCTTCAGCAGAAGTAGCAAAAGGAACCTTCGGGTCTGTGGAAGACGCAGCCGCTTCTCATATTTCGACTAATGGGTGTTATGAAAATCGACCAGGATTACCTGGATTTGACGATATAACTGCACCAACGGCAATGTCAACAGAGACTGAAGACTTTTTCAAATCTCAGTCAAATGGTGTCTATATACAGGGAATAATGTCTGTTAATCAAAATCAAAATAGTAATATGGATGATGCAGCGGAAATGTATGCAGCAAATGGTAGCTATGATATAGAAGATGATCCAACAAGTGTTTGGTACAATGGTAATTGTCCTTCTGGTGGTTCAGCAACCTAGTATTTAGTTTCTTTTCTATTTTAGTGATTGTTTGATACAAAGCCCTCTCTGGAAGATAAAAAATCCCAGA
>MFRH01000083.1 GCA_001783275.1 Candidatus Margulisbacteria bacterium GWF2_35_9 | reverse complement strand
AACGGATTTAGGGTCGATACCAAGATAAGAGGCAATTTCATCATTGGAGAGACAGATGGCAGCCATTTGAAAGGCTTTGTCATAAAGAGAATAGTCAGTACTTGATAGAATACGAACGAGTTCCTCTTTTAAATCTGGGTCCATGTCTTCAGGAAGGTTAATGGGATTAGAATCTGATTCACTAAAAGGAATTATTCCTGAATCCTCTTCTGTCAGGTCTGTGGATAGTGAATTTGGTGTGGATGTAGAATCAGAAGATTTTTTTAAAAACTCATCAACTTCCAGCATGGAGATACCTAATAGATTTGAAATTCTTTCATAGGATAGTTTTATTGCGGACAATCTAATTGCTTTTTCTTGTTTAGTGGTTTCTGAGTTTGCCATAATTCCTTTTTGAAGAATTTTCGCATCTTCGGCTAAATCTTTCTTAATAGCCGCTTCCATTGGAGATATAACAGGTGCAGTGTTTAGGAATAAGTTCATTTCATCTTGGCTTAAAGCAAGTCCATCCATACTGATTGATTGACTTGCTGCTGGTTTTGGATTTTTTTTACGGTCTTTTGTAGCTGCTGCTATTCTTGCTTCCAGTTCAGCTTCAGTTAATTTTGGTGGGTCATTACTGATTGGTGTTTCTTCCGGTTCGGGTTCAACTTCAACTGTTTCATCCGCATCAATGGTTATTGTCTCTTCGCTCGAGTTATTCGTTGATTTATTTTTATTTTTTCTGATTAACATAATGATGGTTAATGTTAAAAGAGCGATGATCACAACGAGCACAAGAATAAGTTTAATTATTTTAAAGTTTATCGGTTTTTTCTGCTTTAATTCTTTTTGTTTTTTAGTATTGCTTGAGCTTGTTAATTGTTTTGTTTTTGCCTCAGTTTTCAATGGTTTAGTTGATTCTATTATTTCTGACTTATTATCTATTTGAGGGGAGGTCTCCTCTGATTTTATAATCGTATTTATTCGATTCATTTTTCCAATCCAGTTTGTTAATAGGCTTTTTATGGGGAGGCCATAAAATTGTATTTCCTCTGGGTAAATGGATAGAATATTTTGACTCTCAACAGAAATAGAGTAAATATTTAAAGTCATGGATAGTGATAGTTTACCAATATCCTCAGGGTTTTTAATATGTTGATTTAGTAGCAATACCGTGTTTTCAGATCGATCCTTAATACTTTGATATTCCCCTTTCTCAAGAATGCGAATGAGAGGATAATGATGAAAACTTATAATAGCGATATCTTTATTGCCATAAATGGATTGTTTGGTTTCAAATGGTGCATCAAGTGAAAAACACATTGATAGTAGTGCAATAAATACAGTTAGAAAAATTTTCCTCATTGGTGCCCCTCAAAATTATTGTACTCTATACTTTGTAATGAGTTCAATATATTTTGGACTTTAGCAAATGAGTTTAGGGTAGTTCTTTGGATGGGTCATCATATTTAAGGGCCGTGATTTTATAGTCGTTAAGTTTGTCAATAAATGCAACATAGGGGCTATCGTTTTGAATAGCAAACGATACATTACGAGCATTGTTGATCTGGGGGCCAGTAGATAGTTTATACCGATTAATGGTAATCCACTTGTTTTTAATTAACAGTTTAATGGTAAGCTCATTTTCATTGTCTGTGTTTATATAGGTTGCAAATAATTTGTTTTTGTAAAACTGAATAGTCGTGAAATTTGTTTTTTCAAAGCATAACGGATCTGTGCCAACAAGAATCCAGTTTTCACCATTAAATTTTTTTACTTTTGTTTCAGTAATATTGGCAGATTTAACTGGGCGGGAGAAAAGCACATGATCGACAAAAGCAATATAGGGCGTATTATTTAATATTTGTAGAGATGGGTAGCTAGCCGTTCCTTCCGAAATTTCACTGCCGACGGAATTCCAGTATATGCCATCAAATCTTTTAACAATTAATTTATAGTCTGATTCGTCCACATAAGCAATATAGGGAATACCGCTTTCAATTTTTAACGATGTAAAACGGATTGAACCCTTATGAACCGGATCTATCCCAAGGGAAACCCAGTCATTATGGACAAATTTCATTACTTTTAGTTCAGTTTTCTCATTCTTTTCTATAAACGCAATGTAGGGGACATTATTAAACACACACAGTGAAATATCAGATGTTTTCCCTTTCGATAATTTTGGATTACTTAATGTATCCCACTTATTATTATCAAACACTTTAACCGTCAGGCTGTAATTATTTGCTTTATCTGCGTAAGCAATATAGGGTGTATTATTATCTACAAATAAGGATAAATAATATGCTTCATCGGTAGATAGGGTTTTATCTCCTACGTAGTCCCAATCGGAACCATTATATTTTTTTACGGATACTTTAAAATGATTAGCATGATCGATATAGGCAATATAAGGAGTGTTATTGCTTACAAATAAGGCTGGAAACTCTGCAACCCCTTCGGAGATAGTACTTTTACCAAGTCGATTCCATTTTTTTTTGACCTTGGCTTTTTTTAACAAATCGTCATCCCCAAAATTTTTAGGAGAAGAATACATGGGAAAAGTAGCTTTATCTGCTTTATGACTATTGCTCCGTCCTATTATGTAAAAGAAAAAAAGAAAGAAGAGAATAATTATTAAAATAATGATTTTTTTGACAGTTTTTTTATCCATGATTTACAGTATATAATACTTTATCCTTTAACTTTATTGTATACAAAGAATTAAATTATCAATCGTTTTAAATGAATAATTCGTTTATAAGATAATTGAATTTGCTTTTTTTTGATAACTCCGCTTTCAATAGCTAGTTTGATAATATCGATAATTTTATCCGCTAAATGCGGGTCGAGAGTAAAATAATTTGCAAATAGCAAAATATCATTCCCAGCATTAATCGCATTTATAATAACGGTATTTAAATCAAAGGATTTACTGATCGCTCCCATTTGCAAATCATCTGTTATGATAATTCCCTTGTATTTCATATCATGACGGAGAATTTTTCCTAGATGGACTTTAGATAAGGATGCCGGAAATCGATCATCGATTGTTGAATTAAATAAGTGAGCCGACATAATAATGTTGACAGATTTTTCTTTTATTAAAGTTCGATAGGGTATGGATTCTAAATCGTTCCATGTGTGTGTAATGTCTGTAAATCCGAAATGGGAATCAGTTGTTGCGCTTCCATGGCCAGGGTAGTGTTTAAGTGTGGTTAAAACGTTTGCTTTTTTGTGGGCTAAAACAAAAGTGCGAGCATAATTTATGACAGTTTTCGGATCGCTTGAAAAACTACGATTTTTAAGACTGATGGCGGGTGATTTTGGATTTATATCCACATCGACGACGGGTGCAAAATTGAGGTTAAATCCAATATTCTTTAGCGTAATTGCCATAGTGTAATAGAGGTCAAACGCTTTTGCTGTGGATAAATGTTGTGCCACATATTTTGCGGAAGGGAATGTTTTAAAGCTTCTATTTGATTTTAGTCGGCTGACCTGTCCTCCCTCTTGATCAATTGCTATAAAGAGTGGCTCTTTTTTATCAAGGGCATTAATGCTTGAAATAAACTCTTTCACTTGATTGATGTTAATAATATTTCGATCAAAGAATACGACCCCTCCTATTTTATTTTGTATGATATTTCCTTTTATATCCTTAAACTTAGTATCATCAATCCGAGTTCCTTCAAATCCCAGCATAATCATTTGACCGATCATCTCATCAAGGCTGATGTCTTTGACCTGAGAAAAACTTTGTACGTTGGAGAGAATCAGAACTAGTCCCAATAATAGACTTAGAAATTTTGAATTTAGCATAGTATGTTTAGCACTTATTCCTTTCCTCGCATGTAGGATAATGATTAGGATGTTTATTGACAAATTTTACCAAATCAATAAAAATAACATACATCTTTTATGAAAAAAAAACTAGTAACATATTTCGCCATCCTGTATTAGTTCCGTATCTTAAAAAATACAAAAAATCGCTTTTTTTTGGTGCTGTTGCAGTATTTATAACAAACATATCGCTTCTTGCTATCCCTCAGTTAATACGTTTTGCAGTTGATAATCTGCGAAATAGTAATTTAGAATTATTTTATCGATACCTAGTGTTAATCGTGATAGTGGCGATATTGGCAGGTGTATTTCGATTTCTTATGAGAAATATTCTGTTTTCAACTGGACGAATAATAGAACAAGAAATAAGAAGCGATTTTTTTGCAGTTCTATTAAAATTACCGCAGGAATATTATCAGGAAAAAACAAGCGGAGATTTGCTCAGCAGAGCTCTTAATGATATGGATTCTCTTCGATATTTGTTTGGACATGTCATTATGCACATTATAAATATTGTGTCGGTTTTTTCTATCGCATTTATTTCGCTGTCCAGTATTAATCTCGGGTTGACCATTATTGCCATTACTCCCTTTCCACTACTGTTTTTCTTTACGAGTAAATTCTCTAAATCTTTTTATAAACATCACACGGAAGTGATGAGGCAAATGGGTTCATTAACAAATAACATCCAAGAGATGTTCTCATTAATTACCATTATAAAGGCGTATACACGAGAAGATCCGTTGCAAAAAGGTTTGAGCAGCATAATCAAGGGTTTGTTGATGCTAATATGCGGTTGGCAAAAGTGAGAGGTTTTTTTCATCCTATAATTGCTGCGTTTGCCTCATTATCTGTACTGGTTATCTTTTGGATCGGAGGTTATTTTGTTATTAAAAAAGTAATTACTATTGGAGAATTTATCGCGTTTAATGGCACCATCGGGTATTTATTAATGCCGACTATTTTTATTGGTTGGATTATGAGCATGCTACAGCGAAGTAGGGCCTCCTTAGAAAGGATCGGAGAGGTTATCGGGGAAGCTAATGTGCTACGGGATATTAATGTTGATAGCGGTATTAAGACTTTATCTGGGGACATTAGAATCGATAATTTAAGCTTCTCTTATAATAAAGAAAAGGAAATACTATCGAATTTCAGCTTGTCTATTAAATCAGGAGAAATGGTTGCAATTATTGGAGAGGTTGGAGTAGGAAAATCTACTGTAATCAATTTGATGCAACGTATTTATGCTCCACCGAAAAACAGTATATTTTATGATGGGAACGATGTTTTTAGAATCCCCCTAGAGATATTGCATGCGAATATCAATTATGTCAGTCAGGAGCCCCATATCTTTTCTGGTTCTATTCGAGATAACATTTCGTATATAGATCAGGTGGACACGACCTTGGATGCGATAATTTGGGCTGCAAAATTTGCTGATATTGCCAAGGATATAGAATCATTTCCAAATGCTTATGATACCTTAATTGGTGAGAACGGAATAACTCTTTCCGGTGGGCAGAAACAGCGTATTGCGTTAGCTAGAGCGATAATTAATCGTCCAAAAATACTGATGCTTGATAACGTATTTTCCGCGGTTGATACTGAAACAGAAGACAATATATTACAAAACTTATTACAGCTAAAAGGCCATATAACGACTATTATTGTGGCCCATCGAGTATCTACGTTGAAGCATTGTGACAAAATCATTCTATTGAAAGAGGGGATGGTGTTAGCGAGTGGTACACATGAGGAATTAATGCATAACAAGGATTATATGGATATTTATGAAAAACAAATTTAACACTACGTTTATAAAACTGTTCAAACGATTTTTTAAACAGAAGATATTACTCATGATTCTAATATTTGTCATGCTTTTGGTAATCGCATTTCAACTTAGCCCGCCGATATTGATTAAAATAGGAATAGATAAATATATTATGAAGGGTAATATCATCGGTTTAAATTTTATTGTATTAATCCTTGTGTGCATTTATTCCTTGGAATTTTTCTTATCGTTTATTGAAACATACATAACACAAAAACTGAGTCAGCAAATAATGGCAGAATTAAGGTCGGATCTTTTTAAAAAGATTGAAAAGCAAAATGCTTTATTTTTTGATCGGCACAAAGTTGGTGAGCTGGTTAGCAGGCTTACATCCGATATTTCAAATCTAGAGCAGTTATTTACCACCGGATTTTTAGATAGTTTTTTAAAAACAGTTATGATTATAGTGATCGTAATAATTCTGATAGTGTTGAATTTTAAGCTAGCAATAGTTGTTATTGCAGTTCTTCCATTTGTCTTAATGTTATTTGTCGGATTTTCTGCAATCGTGATGCCATTATATCGAAATCTTAGAGTTAATACAGCAAAACTTTCAGCCTTCATGAGAGAGAACATCACTGGAATGTCGGTGATTCAGAATTTTGGGAAGGAGAATGCACATCAAAAACAATTTAATGTTGTAAATGAAGAGTTGTCCTTTAATTATCGAAAAATTATCTCTTATTTTGCATTGTTTTTCCCCGCAATTGAGATAGCTTCAGCAGTCACTGTTGCGCTTGTTTTATTAGTGGGAGGGAAAATGATACTTTCAAGCATTCTAACCATAGGAACACTGGTTGCTTTTATTGATTATATTGATAAACTATTTTCCCCATTAAAAGAGTTATCAGAACGATATAACTTATTTCAAAGTGCATCTGCTTCTGCTGAGCGAATTTTTGATTTATTGGAAGATCAGGACAATATTGTGCAGGAGGGAAGGGAGTTATTCGTTAATCCAAAAGGCCATATCGAGTTTAAAAATGTCACGTTTTCCTATTTTCAGGAACCAGTATTAAAAACCATTAGTTTTTCCATTGAACCTGGAGAAAAAGTTGCATTTGTTGGTGCTACGGGTTCAGGAAAGAGCACGGTTTTAAAACTACTAATGAGGCTTTATGATTTGAATGAGGGGGAAATCCTAATAGATCATCATAAGTCTGATGAATACGAGTTAGGTTCACTTAGACGAGCGTTCGGATGGATAACTCAGGACCCACAAATATTTACAGCATCGGTTGCGGATAACATTAGTCTGTTTAACGATAATATAACGCTAGACGAAATCAAGATGGCTGCAAAAACGACTAAAGCTGATATTTTTATTGAGCAATTTGCTGAAAAGTATGACCATTTGCTCATTGAAAGAGGAGAGAATTTATCCGTAGGAGAAAAACAGCTAATTGCCATAACGCGTTTGGTTGCTAATCGAGCCAAGATTCTACTCCTTGATGAAGCAACCGCAAATATAGACGTATTAACCGAGAAATTAATTAATCAAAATTTAGAGCAATTAATGAAGTCCATGACGACAATTGTTGTGGCTCATCGGTTAGCCACCGTTAAAAATGTAGATCGAATTCTTGTGTTTGATAAAGGGCGGATTGTTGAAGAAGGCACCCACGATGAGCTACTTAAGCAAAAGGGTGTATACCACATGTTATATAAATATCAGTTTAAAAAGTAATCAATATCTGAAAATTAATGAAATTTATTTTCTGACAGTTCGATATATTAAATAGTATAACAAATCTATTAAAATATTTAATTAATTCATAGGAGTGTTTATGATTAACATTGTTAAAATATTATTGTTACTTTTATGTTTCGGTTGTGTTTTTGCAGAAAATATTAGACAGGCTGAAATTGATAAATTTATTAATCTGGCAATAAAACATGTCAATATGTATGAAATACAGAAACATCGTTTGGATGTTATCAACCCTGATTTAATAGCAACAAGATAAGGATAATAGAAAATCTAATTCATTTGTTGCCGGATACAAGGTCAATATATAAAATACTCACATAATAAAAAGATTGAGGACTTTATGTATATGACTAGAATATTATGTGGATTAATCGTTGTTCTTTCAACTGCTTTATTTCCTGTTATTGTAGAAAAACAGTTAGGGTACTCTGAACCCCAGATCATTGCAAGTGCTGCCATTCTCATTGATTATGAGACTGGTACGGTGTTGTATGAAAAAAATATAGATGAGAAGATATGCCCTGCTTCTTTAACTAAGTTAATGACAATACACTTAACACTCAAAAGAATTAAAGAAGGGACACTATCGTACGATGACATTGTGACAATTAAGAAAGAAGCAAGTGCTAAAAATATGCCGGCAGGGTCATCTTTGATGTATTTAGAAGAAGGTCAACAGGTTACAATCCGGACTTTATTAAAAGGTTTGGCTGTTGCATCTGGGAATGATGCAGCAGTCGCAATCGCACAGTTTTTATCTGGGAGTGTTGCTAATTTTGTTAAAGAAATGAATCAGGAGGTAATGCGATTAGGTTATAAATCTATGCATTTTGAAGATGCTTCGGGTCTTAGTGATCGGAACTATATAACGGCTAGAGAGTTTGGTGATTTCTGCCGATTTTACATTTATATGTATCCGCAGGCATTAAACGATATCAACTCCCTAAAATCTATTGTGTTTCCTGAAGAAGATCAATCCTCTAATCATAGTAAAGCTACTAAACATAGCATCAAACAGTACAATCGGAACCTGTCTTTGTGGACCTTTTTTGGAGCGGATGGTTTAAAAACAGGATATATTCGAGCATCAGGGTATAATATTGCCATTACGGCCCATCAGGAAGGCATGCGCTTAATTGCTGTTGTTCTTGGCGTATCGGATTCGTATCATAGCCCAGGTCGAGAGATGTTGGAAAAAGATGCGGAAGAGTTGTTATCTTATGGGTTTGAAAACTTTAGCGATGCTCCTCCGGTAGTACCGCAAGATTTTAAGAAAGTATATTGAATTTACTTTACAATAGATTGTTAAATATGCAATTACCGCTATAATAATTAATAGGGTTTTATAATGATAATTTTATAAAATATCTATTTATGAGGGGTTGGTATCGGTAATCTTATGTTAAAGCGTTCATGGCTATTATGGGGGGGATTATTCCTAATCAGTTCGATGCTATTTCCAAAAATGGATAGTCTCGATGTTGATGATTCGTTATCCAATAAGAATATTGCTCCTTATGTTCAGTATTTTGTTGATTCTGACGGTCTTTTAAAAATAAGTGATATTGAGTCCATATATCTAAATAATCAATTTAGATTGTCAAATGGCAATTTGAATTTCGGATATAGTCAAAAGGTTTATTGGTTTTGTTTTGAATTAAATAATCGTCAAGTTGAATTACATGAAATGTATTTGCAAATGGGATTCCCTTTTATTGATTCTATTGAAATGTATATTCAAAATTCCTTTGGAGAATATTCTAAATATGGATATGGAGATAAATATCCATTTAATAACCGTTCAATAAAGTTTAGAGATTTTATTATTCCCATTCCTCCGAAGAATGGTGTTACTCGATATTTTATACGAGTACAAAATGAAGGGAACATCTCCCTTCCTATTTCTTTGTGGAGTGAAAATTCATTTATTGATCATATTCAAAAAGAAAATAAAGCATTAGGAGTATACTATGGATTAATCCTTGTTATGATGTTGTTTAACCTTGTGCTTTTTATTCTAATGAAGGATATCGGCATGCTTTATTTTTCCATATTTATTTTTTTCTATTTTATGTTCCATATTCAATTTGATGGTATTGGGTTTCAGTATTTGTGGCCTAAAAACTTATTTTTACAGAGTTATTCTCTCCCGTGGTACGCTTATATGGCTGGAGCGTTTATCATTTTATTTATTCGAGAGGATTTAAAAACAAAGCGATTATTACCAAAAATAGATTTTCTTCTGAGAGGATATTTAATAATTACGACTATTTTAATTCTAATTTCGTTTTTGTTTAGTCGAACGCTGTATATCCAGATAGCTACTATTAGTTCAGTTTTATCTTCTTTCTTTGCTTTTGTTGTCTGTATTATTCGTTTAAGACAGAAATCTAAAACAGCGTTATTTTATTTTTTTGGCTACTTAGTATTTGTTCTGGGTGCAATTATTACCTTGCTTAGCATCTTTGGTGTCGTTAATATATCTTTCTGGTCCGAATGGAGTATTCAAATTGGATCAGTATTAATGGTCCTTGTTATCTCAATCGGAATGATTGATAAAATTAATAAATTAAAGTTGCAATATGACAAAAATGTATTGAGATTAAAAGACATATATGAACGATTGGCCGAGCGTTTCAAACAACTGGACAATAAGGTAGCTACTATAAAAAAATTGGCAAATTCCCTTTCGGAGATAACAAACGATCTTTCTATGAAAGTTGAGACTACAAATGACGGTATTTTACACACAGCTATAGCAGTTGATACTGTTGCAGAACAAACCGTTATGCAAAATAACATGGTAAACGACTTAAATAATAATATTCTTGAAATAATAGAGTTAATCATTGGGGTTGTAACTGAGGGTAGAAACCAATCAGAGTTACTAACTAATGCAGCTGAAAAAGTCATGTTTAATCATAAAGAAATATTGTATCAATCGGGTCAAGCAAGTAAACAGTCGGAGGATCTTGATCAAACAAAACTAGTTGTTAAAAATATGATTGAAGATGTTGAGATAATTACTGAAAAATCTACGAAGGTGGCAGAGAGTGCTTTAACTGCGATTAAAGTTGCCGAAGAGGGAGAACGGGTCGTAAATAATTCTGTCGATGGGATGAATATTATCAAAGAAAAAATCTTCAATATTGCAGAAAAAGTAGATTTTTTAAGTTCAAATACATTAAAGATTGAAGAGATTATTGAAGTCATTGATAATTTATCAAAACAAACGAATGTATTGTCCTTAAATGCCGCAATAGAAGCCTCTCGAGCAGGAGCACATGGATTGGGTTTTGCGGTTGTTGCAGAGGAGGTTCGTCATTTGGCAGAAAAATCGGTGGTGTTTACTAAGGAGATTATTGCGATTATTAATAATATTAGGTTTGATGCAGAAGAATTAAAAAAATCCATGGATAAAGGAATTGTTGAAGTAATGTTAGGATATGAACTAATCCAAAAGATGAGTAAGGCGTTTACTCGTATTATTGAGGATATTAGAAGAACGGTTGAAGAAATACAAAATATTTCTAGCTCATCGGAAGACTTGAGTCGAAAAAGTTCAACCGTTAAGGAAATGCTCAATACGATCTACAATAGTATTGACCATAACCTGACAACAATGGAACAGCTTTCAAATAATTCCGAGCAAATTGTAAGTTCAATCAAAATAATGAAACTGGCTTCAACACAGAACCAATTAGCTGCAAGTGAAATGAGTGAGAACTATCATGCAATAAGCAAGAAAATTGCCAGTATTTCAAGAATTTCAAAAGATAATACAACTGCTGCAGATCGAACATCTGTCATCACTGGAGATATGGCAAAATCAATTGGACTAATAAAAAATTTCATACTTGAACTGGATTTTATGACTGTTCAACTGCTAAAGCGTGGATGACTGGATGCGTAATGAATAAACACTATATGCGTATTTTTATTATTCTTTGTCTTATGATGAATAGTTTTCAATCTATATTTGCGCAAGACACGGTAACTCTTAGCGATACAGATGCGTACTATAGCATCACAACTTTTAGCGGGCTTTATGTGGATAAACATGCGCAAAAATCATTTGATGAGATAAAGGAATTAGACGATTTTAAATTAATTCAACATGAAATTGTAAATAATGGCAATACAAAGTCGGCCTATTGGATGAAGTTTATTGTAAAAAATAAATCAACAGAAAATAAACGATGGTTTGTAAAAGTAGATGGGCCGACTATCGATTATGTTAATTTTTATAATGTATTAACGGACAAAGGTATCTTTGAAGTGAAGCGAGTTAGCAATTCATTGCCCTTTAAAGAAAGAGAGATACTGCATCGTTCGGGTATATTTGACTTAAAAATTGCAAGTGGACAACAGAAAACATTTTACATAAAACTCAAAACAGATTCTTTAATGGCATATCGTCTTGTTATTATGAATCAGGATAAATTATTTGCAACGGATCATATAGCTCAGCTCGCTTTTGGATTTTACTACGGGTTATTGGTCGTAATGCTTTTTTATAATACTGTATTATTATTTATGTATAAGGATCGCAATTACTTCTACTATATATTGTTTATTGCAGCTTGGATTCCATTGCAAATGTGTTTTAATGGCATTGGGTTTGAATACTTATGGCCATCATTTCCTTGGGTAGAGAAAATTGCTGGTGGATTTTTTGGGTCGTTGACCGGATTTATCATGCTTCTTTTTTCAAGAAGCTTTCTTCGAACGAGTGAATTAATTCCAAAAATTGATAAAGTACTGAATGTATTAAGTATTTTTTTTATTACATTAACTATAGCGAGTATGTTTGTTGATCCAATCTATCTTACAATTGTTTTAAGAGAGGGATCGCTTATAACTATCTTATTACTCATATATTCTGGGTTTTCTTGTTATAAAAAGGGCTATAAACCTGCACGTACATATTTATTGGGATGGACAATCCATTTATTGTTTTCTTTAGCTTATGTGTTGATGTTACTGAATCTAATTCCGATAAGTGTATTTCTTGAGTACTCAATCAATGTTAGTTCGGCTTTGCTTATTATTATTCTCTCAATTGCGCTTGTTGATCGTATGAACTTGATTCGAGCTGAAATTCTTTCACAGGAAAAATTAGCAGGTATTCGAAAAGAATTAAATCTTGCTCGTTCACTACAACAGTCAATAATCCCACAAGAAATGCCAATTGTTTCCGGTTTATCTGTTTATGCAAAATATATACCCATGAAGGATGTCGGGGGCGATTTTTACGATTTAAAAGTGGGAGATGATCAGTCCTTATCAGCCATTATTGCAGATGTTTCAGGGCATGGTATATCTGCAGCCCTTATTGCTTCAATGGTTAAAATCGCCTATTCGGTAGAATCGACTGAAACCATTGACCCAGAAAAAATATTAGTGGGAATGAATAATATTCTGTATAAGCAGTTTGAAAGGATGCTTATAACAGCTACGGTTCTTAATGTAAATCCAGTAAATAAATGTCTAACGATGGCCTGTGCTGGGCATGTTCCAACTCTTATTTATAGACGTCGACAAGAATTTCTTGAAATATTAGAATCTGAAAGAGGTTTCCCTATCGGGCTTTTTAAGTATAATGTATTCCATCGTATTGAGTCAAAAGTGTATACAGGCGATCGAATTATAATGTATACCGACTGTATTATTGAGTCAAAAAATGAGAATAATGAGTTGTTTGGGGAGAAGCGATTTGCCGATTTTGTTTGTAAAAATTATCAGCTGTCTCTAAAAGATTTCTCAGATGAACTTTTAAAAACCATTTCTCTGTGGACGGGAACAGATGTTAATTTTGATGATGATTATACAATAATCATTATTGATATCGAATAGACCAAGTAACACTAGAGTTTTTTTTCTATTTTAGCCCAAGCATCTTTTAACGTTACCGTTCGATTGAAAACTAAGTGGGTCCAACTACTTTCTGTGTCGACACAAAAATAACCTTGGCGAAGAAACTGAAAAACGTTTCCGGGTTTGGCACTTGCTAAACTTGGTTCGAGTTTGCAACCTGTCATCGTTATCAATGACTCCGGATTTAGCACACTTCTGTAACCGCCTTCAATCGTGTTATCATCTGGGAAAGGAATAGTAAATAAGTGATT
>MFRH01000082.1 GCA_001783275.1 Candidatus Margulisbacteria bacterium GWF2_35_9 | reverse complement strand
CAGGCGACACTTTCAGCGACAACGGGCTGTTAAAATTTTCGCATCCTCTTACGCTGGATGAACTAGCCTGCAGATATCCAACTATGAAGATAGTTATCTGCCATCTCGGTAACCCGTGGGTGATGGATACTGCGGAACTGCTCTATAAGAATGAAAATGTTTACGCGGATCTTTCCGGGATCCTGATCGGCGATAAAGCGAGGTTTGATCTGTTCAGTTCTCAGGAACTGTTCATGAATATTTACAAGACCTGCTTTATTTTTGCCAACCGTTACGACAAACTTATGTACGGGTCAGACTGGCCCCTCGTCTCCATGAAGATCTATATTGATTTTATTAAACTGATGGTTCCGGAAAAGCATCATCAGAAGGTATTTTATGATAATGCTCTGAAAGTTTTTAAGAAGATCAAAAATATTTCTTGATTTTTTATTTATTTTACCTTAGATTCGGAGCTCGTTGCAAAAATTTACATAGATAGGTTCCCATACGGCTTGAAAAAGCGGGGCGGATAACCCGGAACCGGCTCTTATCTTTTTAAAAGTAAGCGGCACTTCGACGGCGAAATCAGATTGACAAATTTGTTTTCAAGGATTAAAAGTGAAAGGATAAGTGTAAACCACGAACTAAAGGAAATTGTTAAAATGAAAAGAAATAAATTATAAGTTGTAACTTACTTTAGTAAAACAACATCCTCTCTGCCGAAAATCAATTTTAGCAGTCGAATTACCTTAAAGCATAGTTACAATCCCTTCAAAACAAATACTAATATTAGTTTAAGTTTATTTTACTTAATGGACAAAATCACAATGATGGTTATTGATTTAAGATTACAAAAATACCACTTGCATAGTTTACACACAATCCGTATATTTTCGGGACAAAGACTATATACAGAATATCGGTCACGCACAAACTCCTCCCGTCAACCCACCGGGAGAAATCGCGCGTCTTTTTTATTTGTGCAGCCGAAAAAGATAAATGTTAAAAATGGAGAAAAAAATGACAGAGTTTAAACTCGTAGAGTACAACCCGAAATATGCGAAAGCGATAGCCGATATGTGGAATGTGAGCAAAGACGGTTGGAACGGAGAAGCAGATCATAAAACTGAGGAAAGCGTAAAAAGAAAAGAAGAAATTTCATCTCATTTGAATCTTTATCTTGCTTTAGACGGCGACAAAGTTATAGGATACTGTAAATTATCAAAATATTTTGCCGAAGAGAATACGCTTTATGTTGACCTATTGAACGTTGACCCCGCATATCACGGTAAGAAAGCAGGAAAGATGCTTGTTAAGAAATCAGTTGAAAGAACTATTGAACTCGGTTATCCGAGGATCGACCTTTTTACATGGGCAGGCAATACCAAAGCTGTTCCGATGTATAAAAAATGCGGCTTCTTCTGGGAGCAGATGGAAGGCGGTTCTACCCATTTAATGAACTTTATACCAACAGTAGTTCAGGCTGAATTATTCAGAGATTTCTTTAAAAAAGCCGACTGGTATGACGATTCCAACCGTAAGATAGAGCTAACCCCTGACGGCGTATCTGAGAACGGTTTTGACTATCTGACATATTCATGGCAGAAGGACGGCAAAAATCTGCTCGTCGAATTCGAGAAAACAGGCAGAGGCATCAGGCGTATTGAAACTGATGATTATTCTATTACAGCAAGCGTAATTAAGAACAAGCTCGTTTTCGGTAAAGATTATAAGATCACTTATGAGATCGTCAATAAAACCGGTAAAAAGTTAGAAGTTGAAATTCAAGGGTTGACGGATAAGAATATTAAGACAAAAGCGGATTTCAGCGGAAATATCAAAGGGCAAAAGACTGTTGAAGCACAGTTTCATCTTGATAAAATTGAAAAAGATCAGAGTATATGGCAGACACATCCATGCGTAATGTCCGAAATTTCAGTCAACGGTAAAAAGATCACCTTCAAGACAGGAATAAATCCGCAGTTCCCGCTCAAGCTGAAAGCAAATGAAAATTACACTCTAACTCATGCGGAAATTGAAAAAGACCTGTTATTGAATGTTGAGAACAATTTTGATGAGGACTGTACTTTTGAGATCAAATTCCCGAAAATGAAGGAAATAGATTTTCTTGAAAAGAAGAAGTCAATATTTTTGAAAAAAGGCGAAAGAAATACAGTCACGGTCAAGATCATACTGCATAATTCAGTGCTTATCAATAAGGAAATAGACCTGAAAGCAGTTTTCGCGAACGGCAGCAGCTATACATTCAGACAGAAATTCAATTTCGTAATAAGCACTTACGACGGAAAGCTGTACGGCGAAAATGACTACTATTATTATATGAGCTTCGGCAAATTCAGTTTCAGCCTGGATAAATTCATTGATAATAATCAGATGGTTTACAGGAGCATCAAAACTGATGTATGGAGCTATATGGGCGCACCGAAATTAGGCAAACCTTTCTCTTCTGAATTTGTAAGAAAAGCGCCTTATAAAAGCGAATATACCGACACCGATAATGCGATTCTATTGAAAGCTTTCTATAAATCGGATGATTTTCCTGGCTGCGAATTTACGCAGAACTTTAAGATGTACCGCAGCGGAATGCTTGAGCAATGGTATGAGATGATAAGCTTTCCTGCAGGCTCCGATAAAGTTACTTTATCATGCGAATTTGATATCGCCCGCCGTAAGGTAACAGTTCCTTATGAAAAAAGGCTTATTAAATATGACCAGAATGCCCATAATGATGTTTCTCTTGATAATATGGTTAATGATAAGATCAACGAGAACTGGATGTTCGGAGAAAGAGAAAAAGGCACGGTCGCTGTTATCTGGCCTAAAGAGTACAAAATAAAATTATGTTCATGGTTCCTATCCATTGAGCACAATTTTTCAAAAATAGGTCTTTTAAAGACAAAGCCTGTTATATTTGGCGTTGAAGTTTTCGATTCGGAAAAAGAAGTGCGTGAGTTCGCTCTTCATAAGGAACTCGAAAAAGAAAGAATTTATGACAGTTTTGATCTTGAGATCAATGGTGGAAATCCTTTCTGCGATAAAATAGTCAGCGGTGCGTATATTGATTCTAAGGACAAGCCTATTGATGCGACAGTCAGTATCAGCTCTGTTAATGATCCTTCATTAAATAAAGAACAGAAAGCTTTTCCGGAAGATAAGATCCATAAAATTGACTTTAAGTTCAAATTCAAAGGAAAACATCCGGTTGAACTTATAACTGCGAACGCCGATTACTATTCGAGAGAACTGAAAAAGACCAAAGCTGTCTTTATCAAAAGTAAAGGTGAAGTAGCCTTAAACAAAGTAAAAGCTGAAAAGAAATCTGTCTTTACTGCAAATAACGGTGTTCTTGAGATCAAGTCATCGCCTGAATTCGCGCCTTCAGTCTATTCATTAACTTATAAAGGCAGAGAATGGCTCGCTACGGATTATCCCGAAAGAACGAACAAATCGTGGTGGAATTCATGGTTCGGCGGAATTACCAACAGGCCTACAGTAATCAAAGAGCATCATTGGGTAGCTGAAAAAACGAAGGCTGCTTTTGTTAAAAAAAGCGATTCGCTCGGAAACATATGGGAAGGGATCAAACTGACTACGACTATGGAGAAATTCGATGCTCTGAAAGGTGTCACGGTCAAACAGTATTTCCTTATGATGCCAAAATCGCCTGTGCTTGCGGTCTATAGCGAAGTTATAAATAATAGCGGTTATTTTTATCCGGAATATAATCACATCGGAGGATATGCGTTCATTAACTACGACGGCGACATGAAGAATATTGTAACTAAAACCGTTGAAGACGGCAAAGAATCAGTCATAAAAAGCGGCTATGATACAGCTGAAATGAGTTTTAAGTCCCAACTTATAATGTTCAGGAATAAAACACGCAGTGAAATGCTTCACTTTTTCAACGGCATTGCGACAACATACGGCGAGCGCTATACGGATAACGCGGTCATTATGAACGCTTTTCATGAAACTCACAAAGTTAAGAACGGGCAAACGAAAGTCTTACCGCCCAAGTTCATAATATTCTCAGATATTGAGCTGACGGAAGCTAATTTATCCGATCTGCAGAATGTGAGATTTTGAAAAAAATGAGGTAAAAATAAAATGAATAAATATTTTGAAGCTAATAGAAATAATTGGAATGAACGGGTAGGCATTCATAAGAAGTCGAAATTCTACAATGTGGAAGGATTTCTTAAAGGTAAGAGTTCACTTGACAGTCTTGAGCTTGAAGAACTCGGAGATGTTAAAGGTAAGAAGCTGCTTCACCTGCAGTGCCATTTCGGAATGAGTACGCTTTCTCTTGCGAGGATGGGTGCGGAAGTCACCGGAGCTGATTTTTCTGATGAGGCGATCGAGTTTGCAAAAGAACTGACTAAGAAAACAGGGCTGAAAGCAGAATTCGTATGCTCAAATGTGCTTGAATTGAACGAGCATCTTAAAGGCGAATTCGATATTGTATTCGCTTCTTACGGTGTATTCTGCTGGATACCGGATCTAAGCAGGTGGTTTGAAATAGCTTCACACTTTCTGAAACCTGGCGGAAAACTGGTCATTCTTGATGGACACCCAACCAACCATTTGTTCGAATATAGCGAGCAAAAGAAAGAAATCGAAATGATCGGACCTTACTTCAATACGAAAGCACATCGTTATATAGAGGATTACACCTATACCGACGGTGACAAGAAGATGGTCAACAATGTCGAATACGAATGGGCTCATCCCTTTAGCGAGTTCGTCATGTCCGCAATCAACAACGGGCTCAGGATCACATCTGTAAAAGAATACCTGTACAGCTCGTACGAAATGTTCCCGAACATGAAAAAGATTAACGGAGGTTTGTGGATACTTGAAGGTTCCGATCTGCCGCTGACATTTTCTATGAAGTGTGTAAAGGAATAGATGTAAATATAAATATGGAGAAGTAAAAAATGAAAAACGATACCGACTACACCGATAATTCGCTCACAAAAGAGCAGGAAATGCAAATTGATGCTCTTTTCACTCAATACGATAACGCCGACACACCAGGCTGTGCAGTGGGTGTGATTCAGAACGGCAAATTTATTTACAAAAAAAGCTTCGGCATGGCCAATCTTGATTATGATATTCCGATTACTGCAGACAGCAAGTTTGATATAGGATCAGCAGCCAAACAATTTACTGCTGCAGGTATCGCACTTTTAGTTTTAGAAAAGAAGCTAAGCTTAAATGATGATATTAGAAAATATATCCCTGAGATGAATGATTTTGGCAATGTAATAACAATAGATCATTTACTGCACCATACAAGCGGTTTAAAAGACTATACAAGTCTGTTAAATTTATCCTTGAACGCTCAATTTTCTGAATTTTATTTTGACAATAATGATTGTTTAAATCTACTCTTTAAACAAAAAGATCTCAATTTTAAACCGGGAGAAATGCATTCTTATTCCAATTCAGGCTACCTTCTGCTTGGAGAAATTATAAGCCGTGTTAGTGGAATTTCTTTTGCTGAATATGTAACAGAAAAAATATTTAAGCCTATAGGCATGTACAATTCAATTATTGATGAAAATTCAAGGAAGGTTCAAAAAAATCGTGTTGCCAGTTATTACAAAATTGCTGATCACGACTTCTACCGTTTGCTTTGCACAAGCGATGATTTAGGTGCAAAAGGAGTTGTTACAACAATTAATGATTTATTACTGTGGGATCAAAATTTTTACACCGGTAAAGTTGGCGGTGATAATATGATTGAGATGTTAACAACTCAGGGACTATTAAATAACGGCGATCGTATAAATTATTGTTTGGGCTTAGAAGTAAATAATTATAAACACCTTCCAATTATAGGTCATGATGGCGGCTATCTTGGATTTACTGCTTCGATGATGCGTTTCCCTGAGCAAAATACAAGTATTATTGTTTTATGTAATTGTGCGGAAAACATATCCGGTTTAGCTTATATTATTGCCGATATTGTTTTGTCTTCTACAATTAATAGCTTTATTAAACCGGAAACACTAATGGAGACTAAACCGGAATTACAAATATTTAACTTAAATGTAGGTGAGTTAGATCGTTTTTGTGGGTCATTCTGGAGTGAAGAAAAAAAATTACAAAGAAAAATCTTTCTGAAAGATGGAAATCTGTTTTATTGGCGAAGTGAAGGCAGCGAATCAAAACTTGCACCGATTAGTAAAAATGAACTTGCAATAATAGGTAGTGCACATTTAGTTTTAAGGTATGAATTTAATAACGATTGTAAAAAATTCAGTTTTTTTGAAAACAATATCCTTAAAATGACACTCAATAGCTATGATCCTATAGAATTTAATGCAGAATACTTAACAAATTATGTCGGTAACTATTTTTGTGAAGAAATGGATGTTGTTTATAAATTGGAAATAGTATCTGACAAATTAGTATTGTTTTTAAAAGGTAAGCAGATATCTGAAATTCAAGCAGTCATGCCAAACCTGTTCAAGGTTCTTGAATGGGACTGTATTTTTGAATTTACCTACAATGACAAGCAAGAAATCGCCGGATTTCAATTAGATTCGGATAGAATAAAAAATATCAAATTCGTAAAACAATCTTGAATTCGATTAAAGGAGTAAAACATGTTAACAAAAGAAGATAAAGCATTGATAGAAAAAGCTAAATCTCTGGCAAAAGAAACAAATATAAAAAATGGGATTGTAAAAGAAGTAGGTTGTGTATTAATCACTGAAAAGGGTGAAACCTTTTTAGGTGTCAGCCTAAATCTGCCTTGTGGTATTGGTTTTTGCGCTGAGCATACTGCCATTTCACAAATGATAACTCAAACAGATGAAACTCACATAAAAATAATTGTAGCTGCTAGTGCTTGGGATGTATCTGCACCTTGCGGCAGATGCAGGGAATTGATAAATCTTTTAGATGAAAGAAATATGGAAACAGAAGTTATTGTTTCTGACGAAAAAAAAGTAAAATTGAAAGATTTACTTCCGTACAAATGGACTTAATATTGTAGGAGCTTGTTTAAAATGATAAAAATTCGAAGTATGAAAGAATCGGATATTTCAGTTATCTCTAAATACATCAGCGATTTAGGTTGGGGCTCAAAGACAGATACCTTGAAAAAGTATCTCTTTGAGCAGAGCTCTGGTGAAAGAGATATTTTCATTGCTGAATACGATGGAGAACTTGCTGCGTATGTAACTATTCTGTGGATACCGTCATATAAACCTTTTAATGAAAAGAACATACCTGAGATCAAAGATCTATTCGCTTTCTATGAGTACAGAAAAAAAGGCATCGCAACTCAACTGATGGATAAAGCAGAATCACGGATCAAAGAAAAAGGATATAAAACTGTTGGTCTCGGAGTAGGACTTTATTCAGATTACGGTACAGCTCAGAGAATGTATATAAAAAGAGGATACAATTTTGACGGTCTGGGCATTAATTATGACGGAGAAATTCTGAAATCCGGTATAGATGTTCGTGTCGATGACAGTCTCGGTTTGTGTTTAACGAAGGAGTTATGTTAAAGGAGTAAATTAAATGATACAAACAAAATTAATTCTTGTTGACGGGATTACCGGCTCAGGAAAATCTACAAGGGTACAAGATAAGTGTCCTTTCTGTTCAGGGAAAGCAAACATCTCTCAACTTGATGAAAAATTCCCTTATAAGATCAAGTGCTATAACGGGTGCGGGACCATCCGCTCTGATAAACTTGATTACTCTGCTGATATTACGGAACTTAGATTAAAATGGATTATTGCATACAATAAGAATTTAAATTTCAACGATATAATGAATTGTATAAATTCAGATATTTTGAATGAATTATTTTCTGAGCACGAACTGATCTTGAAAACAGTTACAGGATTCTCATTGACCGATCCGGAAATTGAAAATGCAGGAGGCTGTGACAGCCTTGATCCGTTATATCTGATCAAATCAGGGGAAGATAAATATTCTCTGAGACTTTATGACAGCAGAAGAGATCCCTCATCAATCATGGCAGAATTATTCTGTCTGGATACGCTAATCGAAAATAATATCCCGGTTGGAGAAACAATAACTGATTCAAAAGGAAATAAACTTCACCTGATCGAAGATACCGGCAGATATTGCGTTATGCGCAGATGGATAGATGGCAAACCGCTTTATAATGCCTTGAAAACAAATAATCCGGATGATCTAGCAGAAATGCTTGGCGATCTGATGGCAAAAATGCACAAGATTTCAGAAGAACTGATACTATCTGATGATCTTTCGGTTGAAAAAAGAGATTTTAGCTATTATGAGAGTTTGTTCAATGAGTATAAACAGTATGAGTTTGATTCTGATGATCAGAAAAACAGTTTTATCCGAAGCGGTGAGGAATTTTTAAAGATGCTGGCTGAAAACGGTCATGATCAAAGCTCTTACGGGATAATTCACGGTGATATAACATTCCGGAATCTGCTATATCATGATTCTAAGCTCATCCCTATTGATTTTATGAGCGTCAGACACGATCATTTTTTAACGGATATAGTCCAGCTGTTTCATTGCGATTTAACTGAAGAAAATAGAGAGGCATTTTGGAACAGTTACAAAAAGATCAGGCCTATACCGGATAACTGGCAGATACTGTTGCCCGTATTTCTCTCTGCCAGAGCTGCCGGACTCTCTAAAGTCAGAACATTTTTATAAAATAGAAGGTATATAATGAGCACTAACGAGCACATAAAAGAACAACTGAGCGAAGTAGTTTCTCACTGGGGAATAAAAACACTTAATGGCATAGAGAAGGTATGGGAGACAGATGTTTACAGCCTTAATCTACCGAATGGACATAAAGCAGTCCTTAAAAAAATCGGTGCGGCTAATGAAGATAATATCAGGCGTCACACATTCTGCCATGAAGTAATTAAGCATCTTTGTGTATATAAAATACCGGTGGCTTTGCCCATACCGGACAAAGAAGGAAATACTGTTGTAATACATGATGATCATTTATATATGCTGATGCCGTATGTGCAGCACAAAAAAAACACCGGTGAAAACGATCCTTCTGAATTTAGTCGGCGAATGTTCAACACCGGAAAATCTTTTGCTCTGATGCACAAAGCTCTCGTCTGCTACCCGGAAGATAAAATTAACGAACATGTATGGCGAGCTCCGTTGTCAGAAGAAATGATCAACTATCGCAGCAGTCAAATGTTGCCTTATCTTGATGGTGTTGATCGAATCAGAGTCGAACCGATATTAAACGACCTTGTTCCGCGCATGAACGAGGCATTTAGAGAATTAAGTGAACAGCTGATACATCGGGACTGCCATTACGCCAATATACTTCTCAATGACAATGACGAAGTAGCCGCATTCATAGACAATGACCATTTCAGCATCGGACCACGCATTCTTGATGTGGGTTATTTTCTGAATTCACTGTTAAAGTTCCATCCCGAAGGTTTTCTTGAACCTAAAGAGTGGTTAGAGTTTGTCAGTCCTTTCTTGAAAGGTTATATCAGCCATATTTCGTTGAATAAAATTGAAAAGAATGCACTACATTTGGCAACGATTTCTATACCTTTGCAGTTTGTAGGCTGGTGTTTTGAGACTGGTAGAACTGAATTGGGAAGATCAATGCTCTCAGCGATGGAATGGATGTACTTACATATAGATGAGATTCGACTGTGTGTAGAAGATGTAACGAAAACTAAGGAGAGATAATGTATTATTTAATTACAGGTGCAGCAGCTTCAGGAAAAACAACAATGGTTCGTAATCTGATTGAAAAACTACCGCATATTGAATGCCATGATTCAGATGAAATTTTGGTAATGGACGAAAAGGAAAGGTGCGAAGCGCTTGAAACATGGATCGGAAGAGCAGTGAAAGCTCAGGAAGAAGGAAAGGATTTCCTCTTGGTGGCGCATAGCCCTCTCGGAGAGTTCCTTGCCTCTCCTTCTGTTATAAAACTGGACGGTATTTCTGCCTGTTTACTTGATTGTAATGATTTTGTAAGAACTGCGAGATATCGAAGCCGTCCTCAAATGGAAGAATGGCCTTTGAATCAGGATACTCTCTGCTGGGCAGTTTGGCAAAGAATGCACGCAATAGAACCGGAGTGGGAACAGCATGTAATTGTAAAACCTGAACAAACTGATTATAAATGGGACCGCTGGACTAACTGGACAAAAGGCGATAAACGATGGGATGTCAAAATCATTGACAGCTCTTATTTGGCTCAGGAAGAAACATTAAAAATTCTGATTGATTGGGTTAATGCAAAAAAGAAAGAAAAGAATTATCTTACTATTGAATCAAAATGGTGGGAAAAATAGCATGAAGTACAAATATACTCAGAATGATAATTATGGCGATTTCGCGAGCGGGAAAGTTCTGTACAGTCTGCCGGGTGCGTCAGCCTTCCCTATCAGGCTGATGAGCGAGATATTTCAGCTTTGTTATGATCAGCTTAAAACAAAAGAAAAAGTTACGATCTTTGATCCATGTTGCGGAAGTGCATATCATCTTGCTGCATTAGGATTTCTTCATCCTGATAAGATCAAGAAAATCGTCTGTTCGGACATAAATCCCGACATTCTGAAATCAGCAAAAAAGAATCTAAGCTTGTTAACAGATGAAGGTATAAATATACGAATTTCCGAAATAAATAAAATGATATCCAATTATGGTAAAGATTCTCACAGAGAAGCTTTAGCCTGTGCAAGTAAACTTCAAAACTTAATTAAAGGTCATAATATTGAGACCCTCTGCTACCATAATGATATACTCGAATACGGTGCATTTGAAAAATTGATCGATGCTAATATAGATATAGTTTTTGCAGATACTCCTTATTCAAATCTTGAGCATTGGCAGGGAGAAACAGCTGACGACAACATTTTTTTGATGCTTGAGAATATGTTAAATATTGTGACCCATTCAACCGTAATTGCTATTGCTACGGATAAAAAGCAGGAAGTTGAACATGAGAAATTCTCTAGGATAAAGAAGCTTATTGTAGGTAAAAGAAAAATAACGATATTGAGAATGAAATAAAATGAAGGAGAATAAAATGGCAAAACACAACCATTGTATCATTACACTATTACAGCAAGCGATATTTTGTAACATCAAAAAGATACAAAATACTTGACATAGTAATTTTTTAGAGTTACATTATGCATAATATAACTTGAGGATTAAGTATGATAAATAATAGAATTTTATTGGACCAGCTTGATGCAAAAATATTAAGATTCAATGAAATTGAAGCTGTTACCGCTCCGGGCAAAGGCTGGATACACGCTATTCGCTCAGCGCTCAATATGACTCTGAATCAATTAGGAAAAAAGTTATCTCTATCAAGACAGAATTTGAAGGCTATGGAGGATAGAGAAACATTGGGCACCATTTCATTGAACGGTCTAAAGAAATTCGCTGAAGCAATGGATATGAAATTCGTTTACGGATTTATTCCAAAGGAGGGATCGCTGGAACAAATGATAGAGAAAAGAGCTTATGAAAAAGCTGAAGAAATTGTGCGCCGGACATCAGTCAATATGAGCCTTGAGGATCAGAAGAATTCTGAAGTAAGGCTTAAAAAAGCTGTCAGGGAAAGAGCTGAAGAAATAAAAAGGGAAATGCCGAGGTATTTATGGGATTAGAATTAGAATATGAATATGGTCAGACCCCAATATCGGAAGAAGAGAAAGAAGGCTTACTCATTAAGACAGTTTCGACAAGACGAGAGCTTGATGAATTCGAGCAGAATAATATTGAGTCGGCTGTTGAATGGTCTCTGAGGCGAAAGTTCAATTTAGGCAGGATACTTACGGAAGAGTTCATTTGCGAAGTTCACAGGCGCATGTTCGGAGATGTATGGGAATGGGCAGGAAAATTCAGAAAGACGAATAAGAATATCGGTGTAGATAAAGTTATGATCGGTACGGAGCTGAAAATTCTTTTTGATGACTGCAGATTCTGGATTGAGAACAAGACTTTTTCAGAAGACGAGATCGCAGTCAGATTCAAGCACAGGATAGTTAAGATACACCCCTTCGCGAACGGTAATGGCAGACATTCCAGATTGTGCGGTGATATTCTCGTGTCTCATGGTTTTAACAAGCCTGTATTCACATGGGGTTCTGCGAATTTAACTAAAGCCGGTAATACAAGAAAGATATATATTGATTCAGTAAGGAAAGCCGATCAGGATGCCATTAAACCTCTGCTTGAATTTGCCCGGAGTTAAGTGCTTATTAAATTAGTAAACATAGGCTCAAAATCGTATTCTGTACCGCATAATTGTCGTTTCGTCGCATTTTTATATGTTTAGATAATGATCAGTATTAGATTTCTAGTGAAAAAACGCATAGTCGAATTTATAAGAGGAGTTTAACGAATGAACAAAGTAATTTTACTGTTGATAATGACCTGCCAATGGCTTGGAGCTTTTACCATACCTTTTTCTGAGCAGCCTGTGATCACCGATGAAAATATGTGCACAGAGTTTTTTGATGCGGATAGTGCAGACACGCTGAAATGCGCTCAGGTTAACAAAATCTGGTTCTGGCACAACGGCGAAAAATTATTTATGCAGTGGGAAGCTGATATTGATTCAACTTTCGGCGAAAGCAGTTTCAGGAAACGGGATGATTTCTCAAACGACAACAACCTTCGTTTACAGATCATTACAGACGCCAATAAATGTTACGGATATGCTTTTTATGCGTATCCTCTGGGCGGAAGAACGGACGGTATCAGAACTGAGGATATGAATATTGACGGAGGGTGGAACAGCGGTTATACATATCAGAATAAATTTACTGATAAAAAGTGGACTTGCAATATGGAAATTCCTTTTAAAGATCTGCGATTTGGCGATGAAGCTCCATATAACTGGAAGATAATACTGTCAAGGTATGATAAACATCTGAATGCATTTTTTATTTGTCCATATTTAAGAATAACCTGGGGTAAAGATTATTTTAAAAAAGCGGAAGATGTTGTAATAAAAGAGAAAATAGCGGCTAACAGCAATATTCTTTTCCGTCCGTATTATTTAAAAAAATATGATATAAAAAATCAGAAATTTTCACCTGATCCTTCATACGATTTCGATAAGAACAAATTGAATGACCTCGACAATATCGGTTTTGACTTTTCTTATAATCCTAACAATGCGATCAAAGCCAAACTGAGCGTTAATCCGGATTTTTCTGACGCACCCTTGGATCTTGCGCAGAACACATTCAATATGCGTTACGCACCTTATTATGCCGAGAACCGGTATTTCTTCAACGAGGATCTCGATGCGTTCGGAGTAGGCAGCAGTTTGTTTTATACCAGAAATATTATGCAGCCGAATTATGCTTTTAAGGTCACAGGCAGTACTCCGGGCTGTTCTTACGGATTTTTGTCTTCAATGGA
>MFRH01000081.1 GCA_001783275.1 Candidatus Margulisbacteria bacterium GWF2_35_9 | reverse complement strand
CCGCCTATGAATATAGACGATAGCTGTGTGCCCTGCCATGTGAGCGACTGCGCTCCTATCCAGTTCGTCGGATTGCCCGCGTTGTCGTAGTTGATCGTTGTTCCGTTGTAGCTTGTGAGCTTATCGCCCCAGTAACTGTTTCCGTAGGAAAATGTTTTTGTGGACTTAACAGAACCCAACGTGCCTGTCGTATAGTTGTAAATCTTTTTCGACAGAATATTGCCTGCATTATCATAGCTGAACGTGCAGGACGAGCCCGCATAATAGTTATTTTCCCTTGTCAGCTGTCCGAGCTTATCATAAATATAGCTTAACTTTGTACTACTATTTTCCTTGACACTTATAATATTACCCATGCTATCATAAGCGTATTCATAAACCTTGCCGCTTGCAAGGGTTATTGTCTTGATAAGCATTGTAGTAGCATTTGTGCCGTATCCTTCAAGATATGTGTAGCTTTCGCTTATCAACGTTAGGCTACTGAATACGTCTATCAGGCTTTTTTGAGTAACCCTGTTAAGCGAGTCATATGAATAACTTATATCCAGCGAAGAGTTAAGGCGAATGCCTGACACAAGATCAGAATTACTGCAATAAAAGTAATCATAGACCTGTGTATATCCGTTCGATTCCTCGGTTATAATGTCGATTCTACCCTTGGTATCATAAGTATAATCGATTTCAACCTGATAATATGTTTGTGTTATATCCAATTGTTCGGTATGTGTGACTCTACCATATGTGTCATAAACAAAGAATGTGTATGTGCTGTTCTCATAATCGGCATATTTCCATAGAGTTCCGTTGGAATTGTAATAAAACCTGAATTTTTCCACACCGTTGTGCAATATCTGATAAAGCTGATCGTTTGTTGAATAATATGTATAAGTAGTATAATCGTCATTGCCGTAATAAAGTTCTGTTAACTGCTGTTTCGCATTATACTCATATTGTGCAAGCTTGGATGTTAACCCGTCTATTCCTATACTGCTTACGCTTCCGGTGTTCTCGCCTGATGTATAATATTCAAATTTGTAGTCAGTACTTGGTGTTTTTATTCTTTGTACTGATAAATCGCTCTTATAATCATAATTTATATATGTTTCATTCGAATCATATATTCCGTTAGAATTTAAATCTGAATAAATACATTCTGTACCGCCGTATGAGTTATATACATATCTGGTAATGTTATTATTTGCGCTTTTTACGCAACTAAGTGAATAATCAGAATTGTAATAATATTGTGTAGTATTTCCTCTTGAATCGATTTCGCTTGTTAATAACTGACCGTTACTGCTGTAAGTTTTACTTGAGTTTATTTTTAATGTAGATCCGTTGTTCTTGTACTGTACCTGCGTAATATTACCGTAGCTGTCATAACTGTAATCGGTTGTTGTTGTAACTCCGCGTTCTGTCTTTGTTACATAATCGACTCTTTTATTACTGTCGTGGACATAACTGTATACTACTCCTGTTGCTGAAGTTGTAGTATAGTCAACATCATTACTATTATATACGATTTGCGAGGTTCCGTCAATACTTGAGGTGGATTCAATTTTACCGTCATCATTATATTTATAAACCTGAGCGTCGACTATAGTCAGGCTGACCTTGTCGAAATATGCCGTACCATTATTATAATCATAAACGCAGTATACATCCATTGATGAGATTGTCTTAGTAGTTTCATTCGGTACTATAATACCCGAGACAACCTGCCAGTCATCCGCATCATATCTGGCGTTAAAAATTCGCTGTTCAAATGAACCGTCAGTATAATTGATTCTTCCTATTAAGCCAAAGTTTCTTCCGGCATCAATTGATGTATCAAGTATTTCATAAGAATAGTATGAACATACTCGACCGCTCAGAATAAAGCTTGTTTTACCGGATTTACCCGATACTCCGGTTGTAAAATGCTGACCAGAGCATC
Source organism: Candidatus Margulisbacteria bacterium GWF2_35_9 (assembly GCA_001783275.1). GTDB lineage: Bacteria > Margulisbacteria > Riflemargulisbacteria > GWF2-35-9 > GWF2-35-9 > GWF2-35-9. The sequence continues at coordinate 19,902 of MFRH01000081.1, read as the reverse complement.
TTTCTGCCGTAGTGCTTCCTGTTATTTGCAACTCTCCGCCGCTGATGCTGATACCTGTACCGGTTGACCAGTTAGACGTTGATGTAAAATCATAATTACTTAATAAATTATTTGTAGATATTATTCCATTAGAGACGGCGTTCGCTTTTACTCTGCCGTCTGCATAAAGTGTGTCTGAAATATTGTGGATTTGCGCTCCGTCTATATCATTTGTATATACGGTCGTTATATTGCCATAATCATTAAAAATATAATTTAATTTTATCGCTGCATTATCTGAATACACCTTAGCCATACCATTAGGGTAGTTCAAATGCAGTGTATTTATAATATTATTATTTATTTTATTATATACATATGATATTTTATTGCAACTGATTCCGTTAACGCTGCTTGAATAGTTGGAAAAGCTGACTTTTTCAAGGGTCTTCGAGTTATATGATTCTGTCAGATATCCGCTGGAATTATAATTAAAATAATATAATATACCGGAGCTGTAGGATATTGCTCTGAGAAATCCGGTATTATTACTACTTAAACTTCCGTCATATGTTGAAGAATAAAAAAAATACACATAGTCGTTGGTCTGCAGATTTGTTATCTGTTTAATTGAATTACCTGAGTTATAGGTAATTTCAAATTGGGTATAATAGCTTGTGTCGGTGGTGTATTGATTAATCTGTACCAATCTATTTGAGCTGTAAACAAATTGTTTCTTTTTATAATTATTATCTGTAATACTTATTATATATCCTGATGAATTAAATGTTTTATAAGACCCGTTTTCAAAAATTAGATGATAATTGCTTCCATCTGTAATAATTTCTATTGTCGGATCTTCACCGGTATACCAACGATCATCATCAATGTTATATTTGAATACAATTTCATTATTATATGAATCAACGAAAGAAATTGTTTTGAAAATACCATCAGAATAATCGTTGAATTTTAAAAATTCGAACAGGTTTATACTCCATCCGTTACCGGCATTCATATTTGTGAACTTCCAGCTTTCGAATTGGCTTCCTGCTCTCGATGCTTCGTATATATGTGTTACAGGTAGTGGCATTACATTTCCGGATGTTACCATATCCGTATGCTCAAACTTCAGGTTCCCGGTAAACAGGTTTATATAAGCCATGCCATTGCCGGTACCGCCTACGCTTTGATAACTTCCTGTGTTGTTTAAGTAATCTACTTTTTTAGTATAATTAATTACAAGAAGCGGGTATGTATCTGTTTCAACAGATTCTTCTCCATTATCATATTCATCTTCATGAGTTGTATTATCCCATGGTTGTTCATTGGTAAACTCATAATTACCAATTAACTCTGTTCTTCCGTATTGACTTGCCATCGGTTTGAACATGACTCCATAATTAGCTGCGCCAGAATACCAGTTTTTTACAATTGGTAATATATTCAATCTGTAACTTGAATTTACACTTGCCGATTTGAAAAAGCTGGCAGGGTTGCTTGCAGTAGCTATCATACTATTCCATGTTGCAGATGAAGTCCAGCTTGAAGTAATTTGATAGATCCCTATTTCGATTTGACTCCCTGCATTTCCTAGCATATATAAATCGGCGCCTGTAAGAACGCAATCTGATGGAATTGTAGGCAAACTATTATTAAATTTTATTGCTGAATAATAATTATAATTATTTTGATATCCGACATATAATGGATAATTACTGGAATCCCGATATTCCTCATTTAAACTAGCTGTAGTTATATTGTTATATAAATCTATTTCCACACTCGGATCAATAACAACAGGGAAAGCTCTGTCGGTAGCATTTATCCATTCGCTGTCGGCAGTTACTTTAATAATATAGTTTCCATCACTATTCTTTGTTAATGTATATGTAACAGCGTCGGATGTATTTCCAGCAGCATCATACATATACCCGGCAGGAATCTCGTACATTACCTCACCGGTTTCTTCGTCCGATAAAGCAATAGAACCGTTTTTCTGCAATTCCGGTACGAGTCCTTTAAGCTTCAGTTCAAACTCGTATGTATAATCATCCATAGCACTCTTTACGATGATATTTTCCTTTACAGATGTGCCATCTAATATATACTCCAAGTCTGTATTTTGTAAAATATCTTCATAAACGATAGATGATTTATTACCCGATAAATCAGATGCATTGTCCAAAGTCTTTTTGCTGTTGACAGATGATACCGGATTCTCAATTACACCCGTCTTTGATTTATCCTTATTTAAAAGATCCAACTGTACTTTATATTTATCATCGGTTATTTTAAGAATATTTGAAGCATTGCTGTTTTGAGCAAACTTGAAGCTTATTCCGTTATTTTTGCTTTGGTAACCAATAATGTCATCATCTTCTGTTGCTTCTTCTAAAGTGAGTGTGTTATTAAAATCAACCCATTTTCCGTCCTTATCTTTGTAATGTACTGATTTTCCATACACAACAGCAGAATATGAGCCGTCTGACAGCTTAAAATGCTTTACGTTAGATTCTCTTAATTCTTCAACTTCATCTACAACATAATGTTTAGAATTCTTTACAGATTCAGAAGTATCTTCTGAAGTTTCTAAAGAATCATCATCATCAGAAATATCATCGGATATATCATCGCTTATAATAACCTCTGATTCTGATGCAACTTCGGGGTTAGTACTTGCTTCATTTTCCAATGCAGAAGCAGGTATTGTATAGAATACCATAAGAGCCGCTAGAACTAGTGCAATCAATGCATTAAATGTTTTTTTCACTCGTCATTCTCCTTAATAGTCATTTTAATTTAACTTCAGTTACAACGCGGAATAGGGTATTGTCGTTGCTTAATATTATGCTGTAATCACCTTCATTTTCATCTACGTATCTCAGCATTACTCCGTTATGTTCTGCTAGACCAGTCTTGTCCTCACACCACTTTTTAACTTCATTGGTTATATCAAAAATAAGCGTTTGATTTTGAGACTTTAATACTGAAGTTACATCACCTGTTTTGTATTTATTATTCCAATTTCCAGTTATGCTGCACCAATCTTCAAGTACAGAAACCAGTTTATAGGATGTATCTACATTATTTGATATATTGTAAGTTGTATAAGAAGCACTTATAATTGTATCGGCTAAAAGAGAGTAATATTTTACAAATTTATAACGTATTAAGACTCTACCGATTCCATAATCGTCGCTTATACCAACTATTGAATTATTTTTTAGGTATGCATATTTTAAGTTTGGTTTTTTTGAATAAATTGCATTATCAGGTTGTTTTTCTCGCCTTAATTCAAAAGAAATAAATAAAACAGAACCTATATCGATTATATCTTTATCAATTATGAATTTAATTTCATATGTGCTATCATTTATTTTTTTTAATTCTATAGAATTTTTATAAGAAATATTACCGCTAGAACTTTTTAACAAAGGTGATTGAATAACACCTTTTATATTTTTTACATCATTGCCTTTTTTGTCTTTTTCTACCTTGGAAATTGTTAAATAACCTCCTGGTTGAATTTCAATAATTGAGCTTGAATCTGATAAATTTAAGTTGAATAAAAATTCATTAGTACTAGCATCATCGATAATAATTTCACAATTACTTCCAAGATTTGATGGATATAATCTTAAATCATATTTATTATTTATATTGTTATAAACTATCATATTTTTATCTTCATCTATGAAGTTACTATGTTCTTCGTAGTTTGAATATATTTCATCATTTATAATAGGACAGATTTTATAATTATAAACTCCATTAATTAGTATTCCCTGTGAGTTTGAAACATATTTTGGATAATAAGGAATGATATCACTATTTGAAATTGTATAAATATAATTCTGTTCTCTCATTTTATTATTAACGTTAATAATCCTTGTATCAATTAATGAATATTTACCATTTGAATCTAAATAATTTATTGGTGACGAATAAACGTATAATGATTTAGTTTTGTCTTTATTCATAAATACAATAGAAATATCAGTTGTTAAATCATCAATTATTCCAATGTGCCCTTTAGTGGATATTTCTTCATTCGATAAAAGTTCAAAATAATCTTCTGATAGATTAATTTTTGTCTCCGTAAATTGAAATGATTCTTCTTGTGAAATATTTGAAATAACAACATCAGGTTTATTCTCACAACCATATATAAATGTAATTCCAATAATAAAAAATAAACAGAGCACGAACTTATTGATTCTCATTTTGTTTTATTTCCTTCTAATAATTTTTCCCGAAGCGTTTTTCGGGATTTTCTCCACGATTTGAATTTGATCCGGAATCTGATATGATGGGAGCTGCTCAAGGCATAAATCAAGTATGTCTTTTTTTGTACAAGATGTACTTTCAACCCATAGATGAATTTTTTGGCCAACCTTACCGTCATTCACTCCGAAAGCATATGCTTCGAAAATACGCTTGTCCTTTTTTATATCGTTTTCAATCTCCTGCGGATAAATATTCATACCGCTTCTGATTATTAAATTATCTTTTCTTCCTTTTATGTATAATAATCCTTTATCAATAACAGCACAGTCACCTGTATGAAACCAACCTTCTTTATCTATTACTTCCGAGGTGTGTTCCGGATCACCGTAATAACCTTTCATTATGCTTTTACCCTTTATTAATAATTCATCGTTTTCTATTCTACCAGTCACGGCATCCAATAAAACTCCCACCGAGGTAGGATGTTTGTCAAACAGTTCAGGTGTTAAATAACTAACACGTGGACTAGCTTCGGTAAGGCCATATACATTGTATATCCTGGTATCCGGCATACAATTGCGGATTTCTTTTGCAACGGTTTCTGTCATACATTCGCCACTGCAAACAGCAACAGATAATGGTAGTTTATTATTTAACCTTCCGGAAAAACGACAAAGATGGTAAAACAATGTGGGCGTACCGCACATTGTGTTTACAGATTTTTTATTTATTATATCAATCAGCTCAGAAGGATTGAATGCATTATTTAAAAAATGTATATTCAGACCTCTGACAAGAGAAACAAAAAATTCACCGGTCAACACCGCACAGTGGTATAAAGGTCTTGAAATTAAAATATTGCTTCCGCTTTCGATTTTAAAATATCGGATTATATCATTTATGTTTGTAATCAAATTATCATGTGTAATCATTGCCCCCTTAGGTTTACCTGTTGTACCCGAAGTGCACATAATGAAAGCAACATTATTAAGATCCTCGGTTTCATGTTCTTCTACTGATATCTTAAGAATTTCCTCGTCAGTAATTATAAACGATAATCCAACAGAATTTATTATTTTTCCGGAATGGAGCTCGCCGTATTTATCTGACAATATTACTGCAGTTTTATTTGCATAAAGACATGCCATTATAGACTTTGCTGTATTGATTGGAGATTTGCATAATATTCCATACTTACCTTGATTCAATTTTTTACCTAGATTTTCTGCGCAAGCTGCAAGTTCGTAAAATGTTATTATTTCATTATCATAACAAATAACATTGACTCTATGCTCCATTATATGTTTATATAAATATTTATAAAGCATTTGTATCTTCCTTGTTGTTTTACCAATATTCACGTATCATGTATTCTCTTGTTAATGAATATAAGTGATCGATTATAACTTTCTCTTTATTAAACGCTTCTACAAGAAAATCAGAAATTAACCACATATATTTGTTGTCATTAGTTTTGTTGAATTTTATAGATATATTACAACATCTTTCAAGAATATCACAAATCTCTTCTGCATTATTTAATATATTTATATCTGCTTTTATATTAAATTTATCAATTAAAATATCAATATCATTCTTTATTCTAACTCTATATTCCAATAATTTTCTAATATTTAACGAATAATTGTATTCATTTAATAAAATATTATTTCCGTTAATTATTTCAGCTGCTATTTCTAATAAAGTATTATAACATGTCCAATAACCATTTTTATATTCTGATACTCGATTTTCATCTACATATGTAATATATTTCCTGCAAATCTCATTACGTATGCTCTTGATATGATTATAAAAAGACTCAATACAAAAATTCATTTCATAATCAAGTATGTTAAATGTTGTTATTGAAGATAAATATTCACGTTTATACATTTCACTTATTGCTTTGTCTTCTTTTAAATTATCTAAAGCTTCAAAAGAGCTAACAACGTCTTGATAACTAAATTCTTGGCTTATCCACCTTGTATTTTGTAAAATTGGTATATAAAATATTTTTCTTGATTCATCATATCCATAAATTAATATTTCGTGAATGTAAAGACCTTCGCGTTCCATTAAGATATTATAATCGCATTCCAATAGAACATATTTATTATTGTTAATATTATCAACAATAAATTTAATTAAGTTATCACTCTTAATTGATTTATGTGAAAAACATTTTGTTTCTAAAACATTATTATAATAATTATATTGATCATACTTATGCCCATGTTCGCCATAATATAAGTTCTTTTTAAAGTCTGAATATAAGTTATTGTAATGTTGAAGCAACCAAAATTTTAAATTATTATGCGCGCTAATAATTGATGTCCTATAAAAGCTCCAGCACTCTGTAGTAACCGGAGCATCAATATTGATAGGCAATATTTTAATCATTAGCTGTCTCCTTGCAATATTTTAATGATGAAATAATCTCGCATATAGCTTTAATAGAACCAGCTTGTTTTAATGTCATTTTTTCATACGGGAAGTCTATCTTAAAATGATTTTCTATTTCAATGATTAACTCGACAAACATAATAGAATCCATACCTTCTTTTTTAAAATCAGTATCGGGAGATATGTTTTTTATTTTATCTGACGATGAATAAACATTACAGAGTATTTTATATAGATCTTTTTTTATTTTTTCCTCATACATCGTGTATACCTTCTTATAAATTAAATAGTTTTGTTATATGTATCATTAACAAACATATTTGCCTACCAAGTCATATACATCCGACACGACCGAAAAATTTTTAGTGTTGAAATCGGACAATGCAAACTCAATGGAAAATTCCTCCTCGATCGCTACGATCAATTCAACAAGTCTCAGGCTGTCTATTCCAAGCTCATCCTTAAGCTTGCTCTCAGGTTTCGGCTCACCACCTACCGGGCTCAGGTCCTCTATTATAAAATTAATTTTTTCATTAATCATATTTATATCCATTCCTTTCGTAAATACGCGGAGTTTTGCGCTGGTTTTACGAAGTAAAATTTACACCATACTGTACGGTGTAAAAGGCACAAAACTCTTATCTGAAAGCTTGCTTTCAGATTTTATCTCCGAATTTTATTGCCAACGTTTTTATGTAGTCCTCAATTTTAAAAGCCTCGCTCAACAGCATAAAATACTTTGAACAATCCGCGTATTTTTTTAAATTTAAATATTCCGCCTGTGCGAAAAGGTTGCTAATAGCATCTCTTTTTTCCTCTATCGCAGCCGGTTCAGAAACGGCGGATAAAAATTCTGTCTGCCGGTATAGAAGGGTTTTGTATATCCAGAAAAAATTTCTGATCTTTATTCCCGGATCGAGTATGGATTCAAGGTTTTCTTCGGTTATTTCGAAAGATATATTATCATTTATATATTCCGGTCTTATCTCGAAATGTTGTTTGTCGGTATCCGTTAAATCTCTAAGTATTTTAAGAATAAAACAGCTGCTGTCATAAACCTCTTCAAGTTCTTTTTTATTTAAAACAATTATTGTCTCCGGTATATCGTTGGTCAATTTGAAACAATCATTTTCTTTTTCTATTAGAATATAATGATCTGACCTTAAACCCCTTGCGAAAAGTCTGTTTTTAACAAAATCACTCTTTACCTTAACCAGCAGCTTATGTTCTGGTAAATTTATATTTTCAATAACCTTATTTATATCATCCTCATGAACCAATTCAAGTGAAATGACTCCAAGCTGCTTTAAAGTATCATGGATTCTCGGGATCAAAGAAAAATACTCAGGTTTTATACCTTCAGAAAGCATACTCAAAAGCAGTTCTTTCACGCCGATAAACGAAGTACCGTATAAAACCGAAATATCCGTTTCACTTGACTTTATCTGAGCCAGTACCTGGTTTTCAACGCATGACAATCCGTATATATTTTCAAACATACTGCATCAGAATCCTTTCGGTATGAAGCATAATTTCCTTAAAACATTCATCCGGCTCTTTATTTGAGGATATGACCGTACCTCCTGTTTCCTTTGCTATAAGAAGATACTGTTCCCTCAGTCTGTGCTGGAGATCAACATCCACATACTTATTTTTTTCATTTTCCCTGCTACGAACTCTCTTTAAGGCCATATCTACATCAACATCCAGGAAAAAGGACAGATCGGGTTTCTGGATATGAGACGCTATCTCGTAAATCCAGCAATCCTCCATATAACCTCTTGCCTTAAGATTAGCAATGCAGGAGTAAAAATATCTGTCGCTTATGACAATATTACCGCTTTCGAGCAAGGGAACTATGTATTTATCGGTATGTTGAATTCTGTCTCCCGCAGCTGACAAGGAAAGCGCACGGTAATCAAATGAAGTGTGATCCGGGTTATCCATATAGGTTCTGAATATCTCCGACGATCTGATAGCATCCGTCGGCTGTTTTGTCAGAACAGGTATGATATTATGCTCCTTAAGGTATTTTTTCAGCATTCCGATCATCGTTGTTTTTCCGCAGCCGTCAAGACCGCAGAACGTAATTAATTTTCCTAAATGTTTTTTATCTTTAAGAATCAACTTCATTTAGATATTCTCTCCGTTTTCCGCAGAACACCCATTCTTTGAAAGGAATTTCGTATTTGTATTTTTTCCTAGTAGCCGGATCGTATATTTCTTTTAAATAAGAAATATCGTTCGGCTTTATTTTCTCAAGGAAAGCATTCAAGGCAATGTTGTTTTCCGTATCGAATAATTCTTTTGTTTCCTTCAGCGCGTAATAGCATTCCTTCTCCACACCGAAATTTTTTATTCTCTCCTCAAACAAATCGGTAAAAATAATTTCTGAGAATTCGGATATAAACAGATAAATATCAAGATATTTATACAAGCCTTGGTCACGTCCGAATTCCACCCAGCTGTAGACCGAAGCCTCCTTATATAAATGTGCGCATAGCTGTATAAGGAAATCTTGCTTTGATAGAGTGTATAAATCACCATTCTCTGTCTTTATAACGCAGGTAGATTTTTTAAGCATCTCGGAAATAATGCTTTTATCCTGTTCGGGCTTGAAATCCAGCGAAAAGTTAATATCTATTTCAAGAAAGCGCATATACGGAAGGTTAATTTCTTTTATAAATGGAACCGCTTCACCTCTGTTTATCTGGGATGAAATTATCTCGGCTCTTGTTGCTTTGACTAATTCGCCGTTCCTTATATTCCCCTGAACAAATCCGTTGTTCAACAATAGACCGCTTATTCCAGAAGAATCTTTAAAATTGATTAATATATCAATATCGTTTGAGGTTCTTAACCCTGTAGGGTAAATATTTACAAGATAACTGCCCTTAAGCAGCGCATAGGGAATATCGGTATCCGTAAATATTTCTGATAAATAGTCAAGAGCTTTTTTAAAACTTTCGTTTTTTATTCTATTAGTTTCATAAATAATTTTAAGCGTGTTTCTAAATTCGCGGTTCATCTTTCCAAGAAGATTTATCTTATTAAGTGTATAATACGCTGCACCACCAACACGGTTGAAAAGAAGCTGCCCCAATATGTAGGGATAGTCAAGTCCATTGTTTATTAATTCATTTATTATTGTTTCATTAGGTTTTATATATTTACACAATTCAAGGATAAAATCGATTTCATTTTTTAACACATTCCCGCTCCTTCCAGCATAGTTTTATAAAACTCATTTTCCACGGAGAGTGCTTCTTTCGAGCCGATTTTTACAATACATCCATTTTCCATTATGATAATAGTTCTTGATCGCAGCACGGCTGAAGGTTTATGTGAAACGACAATTACCGTCGTATCTCTGGCAATATTGTTAACAGCTTCATAAACAACATCTTCAGAAAGCTTGTCCAGGGAGCTTGTTGCTTCGTCAAATATTATCAACTCGGGTTTTTTTAAAAGCGCTCTTGCAATGCAGATACGTTGTTTTTGTCCGCCCGACAGCTTTACACCGCGTTCACCGATAACAGTGTCAAAGCCTTCCGGGAGCGAGATAATGAAGCTGTAAATATCAGATTTTCTGCATGCTTCTTCCAGATCCGATTCTGTCGCGTTCTCATTAGAAATCATAATATTTTCTTTTATGCTCATATTAAACAGAAAGCTGTCCTGCATTACTACTCCGATGTGTTTATATAAATCCGATTTTAATATCTTTGTCATTCCGACATTGTCATATTTGATTCCGTCTTCATTTTCCTTACCTTCAGCGCTGTACAGTCCCAGCAACAATTTCAAAAGTGTGGTTTTTCCGCAGCCACTTTCCCCGATGATTGAAATGAAATCTCCTTTTTTTATGTTGAAATTTATATCATGCAGAACTTTCTTCTCAGTCTCCGGGTAAGAAAAAGCTGAAAAATTAATATCAATATTATTGTTAAAACTGAAGTTTTTCGCATCATCTTTTTCTTCCTGAGGAAATTGCATAGTATCGATAATTCTCATGTAATAGGGTGCGTTTGATTTGATTGAAGCGTTCCTTATATTTACCGTATCTATCGCATTAAACATCATCTCGAAAATTTCTCCGAACATAATTACGCTGCCGACGGAGACGTCACCTTTTATTATGAAAAACACACCGACTATATAAATGAAAACCTTTGACAGATAATTCGCCTTAAAATCGTTGATTACTTCCATATAAAACCAATAACGTATGTTTTTATATCCAAGAATGGCAAGCTTGTCTCTGTATTTCCTGAACTTCTTTATAAAAATATCTTCAGTGCACTGTATTTTGATTTCTCTCCAGAGTTGCAGAGAATTGTGAGTTGAAGTGTAATACTTCTGACTTACCTTCCTGATTTCCTCGTTGACCTTTTTTGAGCCCTTTGCAATCAAGTAGTTTATATAGAACATTAAGGGTATAATCCATATGCAATACAGAGTCATCGTAAAATCAATGCTTATAATAATGCATAAGCTTACCAGCGTTAAAATTATATTGAAAATATAGTCAACTATTTGATCTTTTATAAAGCTTCCTACGGCATCAACATCATCAACCAAACGCATTTTCAGTTCGCCGGTATTTCTCTTGTCTATATTGGCATACAGAGTACCGGTAATTCTGTCCCATAATGACATTCTTAGTTTATATGTGAAACCGTTTAATAGCTTGTTGCCGAAATGCAGGTTTAATGAATCGAGTATCAACCTGAAAATATAAACTATTAACAAACCTAAGATTACATATGTAAGCAGCTCTGTCTTACTGTTATATATTACTTCATCAAGCAATATCTGAAACATCTTAGGAGATATCAATGATACAGGTATAGCGAGCGTTGCCGTTATTATTAGTATAATTATTGAAAACTTGAAGGGTGACAGATATTCCTTAAAATTCTTTAGAACATTAAATCTATTTATTTTCATCTGATAACCATTCCTGTTATTTATGTTATAGTTCCGAATAACTCTTTGAATTTAGAGGATTTTTTTATTGCATTCTTCATATCACCCGCATACTCAACGGAACCATCATTAATTACAATAACCTTGTCGCAGACAGACACTGTAGCAAGCCTGTGAGAAATTAAAATTATAGTTTTATCGTTTTGATTGTTAAAAAGATTATTAAGGACAATTTTTTCTGTATTTACATCAAGTGCGCTGGTTGCTTCGTCTAATATAATAGTATCCGCGTTTTTTAAAATCGCCCTTGCAATCATAAGCCGCTGTTTTTGCCCTCCTGACAAATCAAATCCACCGGACAATTCAGTATCCAATCCGTCAGGCAATTCTGTAATTTTTTCGTACAACCCAACCTTTTTTAGTGTTTCGTAAATTTCTGAATCAGTTTTATCCCTGCCCGCTAGCAGATTTACCCTTATTGTATCGTCAAACAGCATTATATCTTGTGAAACCACACTGAAATTTTCCCTTATACTGGTTGAATTCAACTCTGTTATATTAATGTTGTTTATTAATATATCGCCATTTTTTATTTTGTACAGCTTTAATATAAGGTTTATAATCGTACTTTTGCCTATACCGCTGATTCCTACGATAGCTACTTTATCACCCTTATTTATACGAAAATCGACATCATTAAGAATTTTATTTTGTCCATAATTAAATTCTACTTGCGAAAATGTAATGCTATTTATTTTAGATATGCTATTTCCGGAAAAGTTTTCGTTTTCATACGCCAAAATTTCCGTTACTCTTTCAATGCTGATTTTTCGGCCCTTCCAGTCAAGATATATACGAAGTATCCAATTGAATTTTTTATGAAGCAATGCAACATAGGATATAATTGCGAGAAAACTACCGACAGTCATCATTTTATTCGAAATAAAGTAAACAGACAATATATACATAACAATAGAAGCCAATAAATTCAATAAATAAATACCTTTATTAACAATGAAATCCACTCGTCTAATTTTATTTCCTAATTTAATTAGTTTATTAATAAAAGATTTAATTTGATTTATAGCCCACGATTCACCGTCATTGATTTTAATTTCTCTGAAACCTTTCAGTATTTCAAAGACGCGTCCGGTAAAGCTACCGTTTACTTTGCGGTTCTCACGGGAATATATTTCATTGTATTTTCCACATATCCTTGTAAAGACTATAGGTAATAAAGCAGCTAAAATAGCTATGACAGCAATATACTTATTTATCCTGGCTATTACAAAAACCGTTCCTAAACATAATATTATGGAATTTGCAAAATGAAAAAGATTACGTTGTACAGCATTGATATATTGATCGCTGTCCCAGTCGATTCTTGTCATTATATCTCCGCTGTTAATACTGGATAGGATTTTTGCTTTTGATTTTATAACTTTTTCATATACTGAGCATTTTATTTCTACTACGAATTCATTATATAATTTCTGCCATACATATGCATAAAGCATATTGATTAATACGAAAATTAAGAATAATACTATATACGATTTAATAACTCCATATAATAAATCATATTTTTCGGCATATATAACTTCATCAATTAATTTGATAAGATTGAAGGGTAGAATTAAAGATACTGCATATGTAACTAAAATACAAACTTCTGCAACAAAAAAAAGGAATTTATATTTCCTTGCGAGAAGATATATAGATTTAACATACTTCATGTATTTGAATTCCTTAATTTAATTTGTTTTGATATAACACTACATAAATTTTTAATGGATCCGAATTTTTCTACAATCAATTCCATATTAGGAACTTTAATATTAAACTTATTTTCTATCTCCATTATAATTTTTATATATTCCATGGAATCTATTCCGATAGTATACAAATTAATTATAAATTTGTAATATAATTTCTTTTACTTCCTTCTCATATATCATAAAATTTATCCTGTATTTTTAATTGATTAATAAAACGAATATATTTGCTAACAGACTGTTGTTTAAAACTCAATCCTAATTCGTTTATTATATCGTGTATATTGTGTTCGTCAAACAAATTATTGGATTCGATTTCTATCTCATAATCGATGATGCCTAAATATAAATTCTTATCGAGCGAAACTATAAAATCATTTAACTTGTAATTGGTTCTCTCTGTAATTAAAACACCTATATTTTTATATGTATTCATATCTTCGATTTTTATTGGATTTTTCAATACATTTGGAAGTGAGATTAAATAAGTCGTAAATTCATCGCAGATTCTCAAATTATTAAAATCTGATTTGTTATATTTATATTCTAACTTTAATTTATCTTCAATCTGTCTTACTCTTAAAGTCTGATTATTGTTATACAAATATAATTCATCGTTGTCATAATAATAATTAATCTGTAAAACTTGTTTTGAATTAAAGTTTTTTAAGTTATCATGCAATTCTATATATTTTTCTTTTGTTACTATTTGTTTTCTTTCAAATTCTTTCATATGCTTATATCAATATAGATTTTATTTATTGTAAATTCTATATAATATTTGTCTTTCGTTATCATATTATAATTATAATTTAATTGTTTAAAATATTATAGCAAGTATGTTATTAACTGTCAATAGTTTTCAACATATTTAATATATCTATACAATATCATAATGTTTTAAATATAAGGAAAGATAAATCAGATCGATAGAAAATCTATATATATTTAATACTGGTGAAACCAAACATTGCAAAACTTAAAAATCTTTTATTTATTATCAATCAACAATTTAGCCCCGAAGCGGTAAATCGTAACCGTTTCGGGGCTTTTTTTATATAAATATTTAAAAAGAAGGTTGGTGATTAATTGAGTTGGGTTACAGGCAGTCTTGAAAAAGCGTTGGATACATGGAACGAAAAGCTGTCTGAAATATGGCAGCTTATCACGAAGTCGCTCGAAGATTATAAAGGCGGTATGATCTGGAATGTCATAATTGGTATTTACAGTGCATTGCAGGTTGTCAGTCTTGCGCTCCTTGTCCTGTTTTTTGTCGTCAGCGTAGTAAAAACCTGCGGGAGCTTCGCGGAGCTGAAAAACCGGAACGCGCGGTAAAGTTGCTGATCCGCTTCGTGCTTATCAAAGGTGTTTTGTAACTGCTGTCTATGCCAACCATTTGTATCTCGGGAAACCTTGCTGTATATCCATATTCCAAACGATTATGCTTACGACGGCTGGAAAATAGATTTTAAGACAGGCAAAGAAAAGATAGCAACTTTAGGAAGTATATAATATGTCAAAATTGAATCAAATCGAAAAAGTCAAGCAGCAATACACTTATGATAATAATTTTTTAATCAAGGTGTCTATATAATTTAATATTCGATTTGAATATTACCATTACTATTATCATTATGATCAATAATAATATGAGAGATACCGCCATTTGTCCTTGCTTGTGGAGTACACGATAAAATCCTGTAATGGAACGAACATAACCTCGTTGTATGAGCTTTACCCAAAACACAACCAATCCGGCATTGGGATTACGGCGCCGCATATCGGATATGAGTTTCAATTCCTCAGACGTATGTTGATTTTTTTGGCTGTGTGGTCGGTGAGATTTGTCGGAGAGAGAACCGATGTCTCCGTTATATCGTCGTTTCCATCGATATATGTATTGACGGTTGGTATTGGTGAAATAAAAACAAAGATAGTTACGAAATAATTGTAAAAATTAGTATATAAATGCAACTATCATGTCGATATATATGAATATATGTATAAAAGTGGAAGTAAAGAAGGGAGTTTTATCATGTCGAATATCAACAAGTTAGTTCCGAATTTAATAAAAAAGACAAACATAAAAGCATCGTTTATAATCTTATTAATTGTGTTATTATCTTTAGGAACTATTTATATTCGTCATACTTGGACTACGAGCATATCATCTGTCGAAGAACAAGCTATAGAAACAGCTAAGGTAGCTGAAGCTTCTATAAACGGTGAGACAGTTAAAAGTTTAAGAGCCGTACCTGAGGACGAAGGAACTGTGGCATATGATAGCATTAAAAGCAGGTTGTTTAAGCTAGCAGAAATAAATGTTGACATTCAATTTGCTTATATTTGCGCACAAAAAGGCGATAAAATATATTTTATGGTAGATTCGGAGCCAGTAGGATCGGACGACTACTCACCAGCTGGGCAAGAATATTATGAAGCTGATGATGACTTTAGAAGGGCTTTCGAAGAAGGTAATACTATTATTACAGAACCAGCAACTGACCGATGGGGAACTTGGGTTAGTATTCTTGTACCAATGAAAAACAACAAAACAGGCGAAGTTATAGCAGTGTTTGGAATGGACTACCCAGCAGAAACCTTCGCGATTGAAGCGAAACAAAATACTATACAAGCTGGGGTTAATGTTTTTTTTGCTTTAATTATATTTTTTACTTTTTACATAGTATTTAATAAAAATAGTCAACTTAGAAAAGAACAAAATAAATTAAAGCATTCAGAGGAAGAATTAATAAAAGCAAAAGAAGTAGCAGAATCTGCAACCAAAGCAAAAAGTGAATTCCTTGCTAACATGAGCCATGAGATACGCACACCCATGAATGCAATTATAGGCTTTTCGGGTCTTGTAAAGAAAACTGATCTGACACTAAAGCAGCTTGACTATGTTAACAAGATAGATTCATCAGCAAACTCGTTGTTAGGCGTTATTAATGATATCCTTGATTTTTCTAAAATAGAGGCTGGAAAACTAGAAATTGAATCTGTTGATTTTAAATTAGACCAGGTAATTAGCAATATCGTTGATGTTATTTCTATAAAAGCTGCGGAAAAAAACATTGAATTATTGAATAATATTAAAAACGATGTTCCATGTTCATTAATAGGAGATCCTCTGAGACTTGGACAAGTAATTATCAATCTTGTTAACAACGCAGTTAAGTTTACCGAAAAGGGACATATTCTCATTAAAGTTGAGTTAATTGAGAAAGATTTCGATCGTTGTCGTATAAAATTCTCTGTTAATGATAGCGGAATCGGTATGACTAAAGAGCAGATGGATAAATTGTTTTTTGCTTTTTCGCAAGCAGATTCATCTATAACCAGAAAATTTGGTGGTACTGGTTTAGGCTTAACTATATGCAAAAACCTTGTTGAAATGATGAATGGTAAAATATATGTAGAGAGCGAACTTGGTATTGGAAGTACTTTTATTTTCGATGTTGAATTCATGATACAGACTAAGATAAAAGAAAAAAGAGTCATACAATTAGAAAAACTTCGTGACCTAAAAGTGCTTATAGTAGATGATAATGAAATGGCAAGTGATATTTTAAAAGAACAACTACTGTCTTTTGGAATTAATGCTTGTACAGTTACTTCAGGTAATGAAGCGATTTTAGAAGTTAAGCAGAAATCTGTAGAAAATCAATATGATTTGGTGTTTATGGATTGGAGAATGCCAGGGATGGATGGAATCGAAGCAGCAAAATCGATTCTTAATGATAATACATTAGAGCATACGCCTATAACTATTATGGTTACTGCTTTTGGAAGAGAAGATATTATAAAAAAAGCAGAAAAAATCGGTGTTAATTCATTTCTTATGAAACCCGTTAACCAATCTCTATTATATGATACAATAATGAATGCCTTTGGTAAGGACATCATAGAAGACATTGCTCGAACCTCAAATAAAAAAGGCAAAGCAGACTCATCAAAAGGGCTCGAAGGTATTAGGGTACTTTTAGTTGAGGATAATATACTTAACCAAGAAGTAGCAACAGAGATACTTAAAGGCGCAGGATTGATCGTGGAGATTGCCAATAACGGTAAAGAAGCAGTTGAAGCAGTTTCAACTTCAATTTATGATGTTGTTCTTATGGATATCCAGATGCCAATAATGGGTGGATATGAAGCAACAAATCTAATAAGATCAAATGAAAAATTCAAGGACTTGCCAATTATTGCTATGACCGCACATGCAATGCAGGGAGTTAAACAGGATTGCATTGCAGCAGGTATGAATGATTATGTTTGTAAACCTATTGATTTAGATGCACTTTTCTTAGTTCTTAAGAAGTGGGTAAACCCTAACAATATAAATCACATAATCGAAAAAACATACGACGCTTTAATCGAAAACGATATTGAAATACAGTTCCCAAAAAACAAATCCAGTATTGATTTTGAATTAGGATTAAAAAGACTAAATGGAAACAAAAAACTCTATAGAAAGCTTCTAATTGATTTTGCCACGAGTTATTCATCATCATGTATGGATATTCGAAAAGCTAAAAATCAAAATGACATTGATTTAATTCTCAAATTGACACATACATTAAAGGGTGTTGCTGGAAATATATCCATTTACGAAATACAAAGAATAGCTACCGAATTGGAAACTGCAGTTTCGCAGAATTCAATGGATAGATTTGATTATTTAGTAAATGAGTTAGACAAAGCTTTTATCGAATTTAATACATCTATTGAGCCTTTGCTTGAAAACTCTTCATTTGAACCCTTGATAATAGATAAGCCACTTAATATAACCGAAGTGGAACCTATATTACAGAAGCTTTCACAGCTTATTTGGGATGACAATATTGATGCTGAAAATTCTTTGGAAGACTTAAGAAAACACATGGGTGAAGAAAATTTCAAAGAAGAAATGCAAATTATAACGAACAGCATAAGTGATTACGATTTTGAATCTGCAAAAGTGCCTTTACAGAAAATTGCTGATACGATTAACGTGATATTAAAAAGGAGATAGAAATGGAAGCTTTGTTAAAACAGCAGACAATTTTAATTGTTGATGATGCAAAAAGCAACATTAATGTTCTCGCTGAATTACTTAGATCAGATTATATAATTAAAGCGGCAACAAGTGGTGAAAAAGCATTAACGATTGCATTATCCGAAAATCCTCCTGATTTGATACTTTTAGATGTTGTGATGCCTGAAATGGACGGTTATGAGGTATGTAAAAGATTAAAAGCATCTTCACAAACTAAAAATATCCCAATCATCTTCATAACCGGAAAATTAGGTGAGGAAGATGAGATTAATGGTTTCAATTTAGGTGCTATGGATTATATTACAAAGCCATTTAGTCCAGTTGTTGTAAAAGCTAGAGTTAATACACATTTGGAATTAAAAAGACATCGTGATTATTTAGAAGGTATTTCCTATTTAGATGGCTTAACAGGAATACCAAATCGTCGTAAATTTAATAGTTATTTGGGCTTATCATGGAACGATGCTATTCAGGAATCCATGCCAGTCTCAATGATTCTAATAGATATAGATAACTTCAAACTTTTTAACGATAATTATGGTCATCTCGAAGGGGATAACTGTCTTACGCAAATAGCTCAAGCACTTTCCAAAACGCTAGTTCGAAAGAATGATTTTGTTGCGAGGTACGGTGGTGAAGAATTTGTATGTGTACTTCCTAATACAAACCTTGAAGGTGCACTTTTAATAGCAGAAAAATTACGACTTAGTGTAGTTAACCTTCAAATTCCTCATATCTATTCGTATACAGAAAATATTGTAACTGTTAGCTTGGGGGTAGCAACAGTTATTCCTGATGCCAATTCATCTTGTAGTTTACTTATAAAATCAGCAGATGACGCACTTTATAAATCAAAAGAAAGCGGAAAGAACAAGGTTTGTACACTTATTTAAATATTTTTGCAAAACTTCCAATCACTAAGTGCAATACTTTTTAATTATTTGATTTATTTTAACACCTTTACCGCAATTGGTGTTAATATTGACAATACAAACCCTGTTAATGGAGACTAAACTAGGAAACAAGGTTGTTATGCTAAGTGTTGGCGTTTTAGCATAGTGCTTTGTTCCATGCGTCGTCCTCGGCCACATCGCTAACGAAAGTCATTCCGTCCGTCGTATAAGCAAATATTATCTTTCTCTGATATTCCCCGTCTCCCAAGTCAATGTAAATCTCGAGCATGCTGAATTCATCCTTGGCCAGCAGCTCCAGATCCAGACTTTTAATATCATTATCATCGCTTATCATGCTAATTTCTGCCTTATTGCCGTTTACCTTATAATCATCTTTGATCACCGAAATGGTGTCAGTAACGAAATAATAATCCGAGACATCCTCACCGAAAATAAGTTCTACGCAGAAAGTATCGTCTTGGGTAACCATTTCGGATTTCAATGAAACTTTGATTTTTTCCTCATTCTGATTATCGGGGGTTAAAACGTAACTTTCAGCATCATATTCTGAAACATCTGAAATTTCTTCCAACCCCAAACCCGAATCCAAGCCCGTAGAATCGGCGGCTTCTTTTCCAGAACCGGCTTCATA
>MFRH01000080.1:12152-26460 GCA_001783275.1 Candidatus Margulisbacteria bacterium GWF2_35_9 | reverse complement strand
CTATGGCTTATGTATTTTTCAAAGCCGTTTGACATTTTATTAACAAGCTTCCCAGTTTCATCCTTATAGATAATAATCCCTTCCACCCTTTCCAATTTATTTATTAAGTCCATTCCTTGGTTTACTCCCATTACCATAATTGCAGTTGCCAATCCATCGGCATATACGCATGAATCTGCAATAATAGTAACGCTTGCGACATAATTATTAACCGGATAACCCGTTCGGGGATCGATGATATGCGAATAGTATTTGTTGTTTTTTGAAAGAAAATATTTTCGATAATCTCCACTTGTTGCAACAGATTGATTAAAAATATTTATTACTTCATATATATTTTCAGAGGAAACATCTTTTGAAGGATAACTGATGCCAACCTTCCAATTTTTCATAAATCTGGAATAACCGGAAACTGAAATTTCACCTCCAACCTCCACAACAAAATGATTTATTTTATAACTACGTAAGGATTTGGCTATCATATCAACACCATAACCTTTTGCAATCGAAGCTAAATCCAGCTTAATATCTGGATTCTCTTTTAGAATACGTCCTTCCTGAATTACTAGCTTATTAAAGCCTACATTTTTTCTTGCTATTAATATCTCTTTGTCACTTGGTACTCGATTTATATTTGAATAAAACCCCCATAATTCAATCAATGGATTAATTGTTCCATCCCAAGCTCCATTTGATAGTCGATATATTTCCGATGAAGTTGCCAGCACATTTGCAAAATAGGCAGATATAGCAAAAGCATCCATTGATTTATGGCTGTTAAATCGACTTATTTCACTATCCGGCTCAAACGTAGACATACTGTTATTTACTAAAGATAATTGTGTTTCTATCTGACTAACAATTTCGTTATTTTTTAGTTTATGCATTATTGGATGCATCCGATAAATAATATGATACGTGGTTCCCATAGAATAACCGCTTATTTGATAGCGTTGGAATGAAAACATATAAGCAACAATAATTAATGTTGCAATCAATATAAAAAATAATGTTCTGTTAAAATAGTTACGCATTTGCATTTTCATGTTTATTTTACACGCTCTTATTAAAAAATTACATGTAAAAGTTTGCGTTCACTATACCGGCATTTTATCAAGAAACTTTATTACATTCTGATAATCTTTGGTGATCAAAAGAAAATGACCTTCAATGGGTTGTTTCTCCATTTCAAGCTTTGTTTGCATCATTAATAATGTACAATTTTTCTCACCCAGTTTATCTTTAACAAACTCAAGTATGGGAGTTGCTTTATAGTTGATAACATATGGCACTGATGGCAACAGTCTTATTTCTGCAACATTTGCTAAAAAAGTTAAAAAACCTGTTCCAAAAATATTGCCTAGTTCTCCGAAAATAGAATTGGTCATACTCTGCATCTTATTTAGAGGGACGGTTAAGTCTTGCAGTAAAATGGCCGCTAATCGATAGGCTGATTCTATTGGGAATGACAATAACATCTGCCCATTAAATGGGATACTATTTTCGCTTGTATCTTCTCTAACATTAAACTCCAGATATGTTCCAGATATAATGTCTTGATTATTACCGAACAACAAGGGGATATCATCACTATGAATCATTTTCAGTGACGTATCACTAATACATACTTTATTTGAAGATATTTCACTTAATCGTTCAGCAGCATATTCAAGTGCGTTTGTAAAAATCTGAGCAATACTCTTTAGTTCTTTGTTGTTTAAACTCATGATAGAATCTTCCCCTCGATCATCTAATTATACAAACATACCTACATATTATCAATTCCTGTTACTATTTTATGGCCGATTCATAACCTTTATAATAATAGAACTCTCTTAATACCATCTTCTTGAATTTTGACAATTTCAAATCTTGACTTAGAATACTCAGCCACTTATTTGTTAGCGCTTCTTGTTTTAAAAATATTTTATATATGTAGAAATTTATAATATTTATTCCTAAAAAACGTTTTAACTCTGGAAATTTATTGACTAGAATATGCACTGATTTTCCCATATTAAATCGTCTTTCTATTTCCTGCGAATCCGTCCACACATGATAATGATAGTTCTGGGCTAAATCTGAATAGATAATTTTTTTTCTATGTTTCCGAATTAGACGATAACCTAAATCCACGTCTTCCCATCCATACGATTGATATGTTTCATCAAAAAATCCACACTCGATAAAAAAAGACTTAGGCATTGAAAGATTACCAGTTAAACAGTAATAAAAATCCAATTTTTGCTTATGTTTAACTTTATGTGTAATATACGGCCTTTTAATGTAATCCGTTACCGGAAGTGTCTCCGTAGTAAGCACCCACGTTTTTCCTTCAATAATGACATTAAACTGATTTTCTTTCTGCAATTCATAATGGCTCTTAATTAAATCTGGATGGGCAATCATGTCTGCATCTGTAATTAAAATTATATTAGAAGAGGCTTCTCTAACACCCCTATTTCTAGCCGACGCTTTCCCTTTATTCTCCTGAGAAATAAATTTTAAGTTAAATTCATATGTATTTTTCTCTAAACACTCTTTCGTTCCATCGGTACTATTACTATCTACAACAATTACTTCAACCAACTTTAAGTCAAAAGTCTGTTTATTTAAAGAATCTAAGACGAGCTCAAGTTTTGGCAACAAATTAAAGGTACCAATTACAACGGATATTTTAGGATTTTTCATCATTTAGTTTTGTAACTCATCACTATTTTGAGTTAATGGTAATTCCTGTTCTTTTATTTTTGTACTTAAGAGCTCGAACTCGTCATTAATTTGGAATAGGACAATCAGTAAATTATCTGGCAAGTTATTATAGGGCATCTTTGTTTTAATTTTATCCACGTTCTTTAGAATATTCTTTATAGAATTAGCAACCCCTTCCTTATCTTCAATATTGCTTAATAGTTCATTCGTATAATCAAAGATTTGCTGTTCAATAGTTTCAATATCAATAGCAGTTTGAACAGCGTTCGTATAAACAGGAACAAATTCCCTAAATGTTGGAGAATTATTCCCATCCTTTTCATACACATAGTATTCTTCTCTTAAATAATACTTCTGAATCATATCCATGAAGGTAGCATATCCCTGTTTTACGTCCCAAACCGTTTTTGCATTTAAACTAGTTTCAGCTGGTATCGCAAGTTTATTATTTTCAATATGCTCTAACAAGACTGTGTTAATAACTAAATGAGCATAATGTTTTTTCATAAACTCTTTAATCTTTAAACTATCAACTTCTCCTTTAGCCACATATGTTTGATACACCAGTTTTATGTCATCAGCCTGTTTTTTTGGGTCAGTAACCAGTGATATTAACTTCAGCAGCTGGAAGTTGCTAGGAATTGGCCTCCCTGTAAAGTAGTTAATCGGTTTAGTGAGTATAAGCGGTGTATTTGTGGTCTGGGCATATATGCTTGATATTCCTGCCAATATGGAAAAAAGTAATACGCTTAGAAGAATAGTTCTATATGTTTTCATGTCTATTATCCTTATGGTTATCTTGTATTCTAACAAATACTATACTTATATTATATACTCTTAACAAATTAGAAGTCCTTATTTTATCCAACGAAAGTTTATGCTATTATATTGACATGGCAAAAGATAGTTCATTTGATATTGTTTCTGAAGTTGACCTTTTTGAAGTCGATAACGCGATTAATATGACTATGAAAGAAATTCAAACTCGATTTGATTTTAAAGGATCAATCTCTAAAATAACACGAACGGAAAATACGATTGATATTTTAACCGACAATGATACTCGTTTAAATAATATTCATGACATCCTTGAAGGAAAACTAGTAAAAAGAGAAATTCAAATCGGTTTTCTTGATTATAAAGAAGAAGAAGTTGCTTTGGGTGGAAATATAAAGCAACAAATTATAATCAAACAAGGAATTGATAAAGAAACATCTAAAGAGATAACTAAATTTATAAAAACTACAAAACTTAAAGCAAATGCCCAAATACAGGACTCAAAAATTCGAGTAACTTCTGCAAAAAAAGATGTCTTGCAAAGTTTAATTCATGAACTAAAACAACATGATTTTGGCATCGTTCTACAGTTTGATAACTATCGGTAATTATTTAGCACGTTAACAAAATCAAACAGCAATGACGTTTTTAGATAATTTTCAGAAGCTATCTACTCAGCTCAAACAGTTAGCAGATCTCAATAATGATGGAGAAATAGATTTGCGGATTTCTTCTTTTTCTCATACTAATAAAAAAATGGAAAAACTTCCGGAATATGAAGCCTCTCAGAATATATTAAAGGGAATATTTAAGATCGAATCATCAAAGTCAGCATCAATCATCTTAGGATATTTTGATAAATTAGATGGTGCTTACGATCAGAGAGTTAATATAAAAATACTTGAAAACTTTCTAATAGAGATTACTCATAATCAAGAGGTTCGAAACCACTTCAAAGAATCATTAACTAAAGAATTTACTGAAATGTTATCAAACAAACGTTACTTAGACCGTGAAAAAACAGACGTACTCATTGACCTCGGATACATTATCCGATCTTTAAGTTTGGATTATTAATTTATTGAATCCAGATACCTTTTCGCTTCTTCTACCGTTGAGCATATCTTAATCTTTCTTTGGGTCAATAAGAGAATGCTGTTGTAAATAATTTTTTTTAATCCGTTAATCCCAACTGCTGCGCAAGCTTTGACATAGATTTTATTACCATTTAAATAATGCATAAATTCATTTCTGGTCTCATTATCAAAATTAAAATCGCCAAACACCGTTAAGGTATAAACTGAATCCAGTGGGAAAGATCGGATAAGGTCAGACGAAGTTTTTGCAATACTTAGAATTTCTTCTCTCGAACTATTATGAGGATATTCTATAAGTATAATTTCTTTGTTATTATATTTAATCTTTGAAACTGCCACCAGTCATCTCCTATAAATTAATATACCAATTATTTATATTATATTTAATTTAACGTTACTGTAAAGTGCTCTATATCATTTATTCGTAATTTAACAAAATTTCTTGACGTTTTCTCGTTTATTCTTTCATGATATAATTTCACAATATCTATGGCATACTCATTTTTCCCACATAAACATCAGAAACAAATTACACTTAATGATTCAATCCATATCAGGGGAACGGCTATTCCTGTAATAATTGTAATTGAACAGCGTAAAACCGTTACGGCATCCATGCGCAAACATCTTACAATTCGTATCCCAAAATTTCTTACTTCTTCAGAACGAGAACAACAAATCAGAAAAATGAAATTATGGTTAGAAGAGCATCTGCATATGAATGAATCTCTTTATAATCGATATATCGGCAGGGTGTATCAAGATGGCGAGTATATTTCGGTTCAAAACAGTCTTTACCGTATATCTATTCAGAATAAAGAACAAAAAAATGTATCGGTGAAGATATCTAAAAATATCATCATGATCATCTGCCCTAACGATCTTCCTGAATTTGAAAAGAACAAACAAATTTCTCAGCAAATTGCTAGAAAAATGGGTCACAAGTATTTATCGATACTTGAACAAAAAATTGATTATTATAATGATACGTTTTTCAAAGAATCCATCAATCGAATATCTTTTAAAAATACGCTTTCAAACTGGGGAAGCTGTTCAAGCAAAAAAAACTTAAATATTTCATCACGCCTTTTACTGGCTCCAGATGAGGTAATGAATTATGTGTGCATTCATGAACTTGCACATTTAAAACAACTGAATCATTCCACTCACTTTTGGGAACTAGTCAAAAATGTTATGCCAAACTATAAAACTCAAACCAAATGGATTAAACAACATGGTGATACCTGCCGCTTTTAATTATTTTTTTTTATGTTCAACTCAACTTTAAATGAACACATGGGTAATAAGACCGGTTTATTAAAATATCTCACGGAAGGATAACTACGACAAATGGCTGGTCTTTTTTTATATGATAGACAGGCCTTATTTTCATAATCATAATTATTACACGAGAATAATAACGCATGGTGATCTAGCGAGTACTCTTGATACTTAAAATTATTTACTTTCTCGTAAAACGTTATCACGATTATTAGCAACCATCTTATTTTTACTAAATAGTCAGGAACAGAAACACCAATCACTTCACAACATTTTCCACATTGACTGCAAGCTCCTTCAATCATATAAGTGGTTTTAAATATTTTATTCTTAATAAACGATTCTATGTGATAATCTGCGATTATTAACCACTTAGTAATATTAAATATATACGTAAACATTGATGCAATTCTCCTTCATTTATTCGGCCGAAGCAAGCAATCTTTGTCTTGATAATATATATCATCGGTTAATGTATTTTTCAATTAGCACTAATACCTTTACTCATAAAGAACTAATTCAGTATAATAAAAAGATGTTACAACTTCTTTATTGTCTTTTTGTCGGCTCCATTATCACAATTATTATTTTTAGTTATTATCTTTATAAAATTCTTAAAGAAAAAGATTTCATTTATTTTATAGCACTTCTCATACTACTGTTGTTTTTCTTCCTTGATATATCAAGTTTAGGACATCAACACTTATGGGGAAATTTCAAATGGATTGGACATAATTTAAAATATTTTTATTATTATTCTATTTTATATTTTCTAATTAGTATTGGAAAATATTCTTTCTTAATTAAACGTAGAGCCCCAAAAGTTGATAAAATGTTCCCATATATACTTAAAGCTTTACCCTTTATAGCACTTCTACAGATGCTATTTCAGCATAATATATTAAATATTGCGACGATACTGCTTATAAGTATCGTTATTATCAACATCTTCATCGGTTTTATTGCCAGCAAAAAAAGGAATAAAACAACCAGTGTACTCATTTACTCCATTGTCTTAATAGGAATTGCTTTAATACTATCAGTATTAGGTGATATGAAGATTACTCTTGATAAAAATATATCTACATTTATCATTATGAGCATCGAGTTTATTGCATCCATCAGCTTTAGTTATACGTACCTTTCTCGAATTCAAAATCTAATGAAAAAAATCGCAATTGCTCAAACTGAATCTATTGCTAATGAGAAGCTCGCCATATCAAATTTAAAACGAGTGATCATTGCCCAGTCAGAAGCCTTAGCAAATGAAAAAGTGGCGATTGATAACCAAAAGAAAGCAAACGTTTTCCGTAATGACTTTTTATCTGTAACTTCTCATGAATTACGAACTCCAATCAATGGCATTATCGGTCTGGCAGAGTCCCTTCTAGATGGCTTTGCTGGTAATCTTTCAGGAAAAATGAACAAAACCATTGAGATGATTGTGAAGAATGGAAATCGATTATCGAATCTGATTGATGATATTTTAGATTATTCTTCTATGAAAAACAAAGATATCGAACTTCAATTTGTCTCAATACATTTAAAAGAATTCTGTGACATTATTATTTCATTTTTTGAACCTTTATCTATAAAAAAAGGATTGTTGATGATTAATAATATTAATGGGGATTTGCCTTGCGTTTATGCTGACGAAAATCGTCTTTACCAAATCATGCAGAATCTAATCGGTAATTCTATCAAATTTACTTCGAAAGGATCCATTACATTATCAGCCAATTTAACACAATCAGGGATGATGGAAATACACATTACCGACACTGGTATTGGAATCCCAGATGATATGCATTATCAAATTTTCCAGTCGTTTGAACAAGTCAGCGACGCAGTTTCAAGAGAATACGGCGGAACAGGTTTAGGATTAGCAATAACAAAAGAATTAGTTGAAAAACATACTGGTTCAATCAATGTAAAATCCCAATTAGGATTTGGCTCTACCTTTACCTTTACACTACCAACAACAGATAAAGAAGCTGTTCCGTTAAGTGATCTTAGCAGTAAAAACAATCTAGTTGTTGAAGAAAATGAGGTATCCAGTCTTCAGTTATCAGATATCAACCTTTCAAGTGATCAACATCTAGGGAAAACTATTCTGGTTGTTGATGATGAAGTCGTCAATCTTCAAGTAATGATTAACCAACTATCACTTGCTGGTTATAATGTTGAAACTGCTGTAAATGGTCCTGAAACTCTTGCTAGGATAAGTAAAACAAATAAACCAGATTTAATGATATTAGATATTATGATGCCCAAAATGTCTGGGTTTGAGGTTTGCTCCATAATACGTGAGACATTTGGTCTTTTCGAACTCCCTATCATCATGGTAACTGCTAAGCAACAAGTAAGAGATTTGGTCTACGGTCTTCAGTCCGGTGCTAACGATTATATTAATAAACCATTTAACAAGCATGAACTTCTAGCACGCGTAAAAAATCTGTTAGATCTAACAGATGCCATTAAAACAAGTAAGCAGTTAAATGCCATAAAAAAAGAACTGGAAATTGCACGATCAATCCAACTAGATTCATTACCGCAGGAAATGCCACAAGTTGAGGGATTAAATATATATGCAAGGTATTTTGCAATGGAGGAAGTCGGAGGAGATTATTATGATTTCTACCAACATGGCGATTCTGAAATAAATATCATAGTAGCGGATGTCACTGGTCATGGCTTACCAGCTGCGATTATTACTTCCATGTTTAAGATTGCTTACTCCGTAGAAAATAGAATAAGCAAAGACCCACAAAGTATTTTAACAGGGATTAATATGACCTTATATAATCAATTCAAACGTAAGTTTATTACAACCACATCTATTCTTATTAATGCAAAAAAACATCGACTCACAATGGCGAGTGCTGGACATCTCCCAACCCTAATATGGCGGCATAGAGAACAAGAACTTGATATCGTTGAAACCCAGTCAGGTATGCCAATTGGGTTTATTGAAAACAATAATATTTCAAAACTTGAAACACATATTTATACAGGTGATCGTATCATTTTATATACCGATTGCATTATAGAAGCAAAAAATGTTGAGGGAGAACTTTTTTCTCCAGAACGGTTTTATGAATTTGTTAAAAATAATATTAGTCTCACACCAGATATATTTACCGATACCCTCATCTATGAACTCAGTATGTGGTGCGGAGTCGCTAAACCTTTGGAATCCTTATTTGATGATGACTTTACTATTGTTGTTATAGACGTTATCTAATCTATTTCACTCTAAGGCCATTTAGCTTCTACTACATTTGTCCTAACCGGAGTATTACTTTCACCCATTCGACATAAACCAGAAGCACACCAATATAGTGTTTCCCCAGACTTTGGAGCCCATGCTGGTATATCATCATTAGTTTCATCTATACCACCTTCAAGTGATTCAGCGAATTTTGTCTTTTGATTTTCACCGAACCATTCGAATGTTGATCCATACAATTTCCCATCATCGCCATACCAAAATACCCATGCATTACCGGCTAATGCATCACCAGCAAAGGTATCTTTCGCCGCTACTTCAGAAGTTAACTCTTGGTTAAAGGTTATACCATTACTAAGATCCATTTCTAAGTCATACTTAACATCCCAACCGCTAACATCCTCATTAATTCCAACGATTGTAGCCTTGCTTATGTCGATCGCATCTTTACCATTACTGCTCGACGATGTTTTTGCTACATCTTCAACTTCTATGTCGGTTGAAGCCTCTTCAACGGTTTCTGTTTCCAACCATGTCTTAAACTCATCAATTACATCAAGATCGTTGATTGAATATGTTACATCCTTCCCTTCTACCTCATCGTAAAAACTCATTTGCATGATTGAATCCGCGATCATATTTTCATACTCATCCCCACTACCTTTTCCAACCACATCAGAGTTAAGGTCTATTAAGGAGTCTAAGTGTTCTTGAATCTCTGATTCCGATTTACTAGTTGCTGTCACATCATAGGACATACCCTTACCTGAAAGAATATCTTGAACCTTGGTCAATTCTTCATCGGTACTCGCATATATAATTAATTCTCCACTTGAAGATGTTAATACACCAATTCCAACATCGGCTAACTGATCCTCTATTGACCCGCTTTGTGCACTATTTGATGAATCCGTAATGGATGCTGAAGCCCCATTAATATCCTTGTCCGTTATTGACTCATCTAATGTAAAATCACTACTTGAATACGTAATTTTCAGCGAACCAGTTATGGGATTATCTTCATTAGCCTCATTATAGCTGTTAATGGCTTCCAATAATTCAGTTTCATCTAATTTTCCATCATCTAATGACGTAGAACCAAGATATTTACTTATATCATAATTATTTACGCTTAATTCTGTCATTTTAATTCCCTCCCACAACATATTTAATAAATGATTTTTTTATCGCATTTCAAAATATATATCGTTCTATTCATAATAATTCTTGTATCAATATTTCTCGTTCTTTTACCGTTTATTAGTTAATAGAAGAAATAATTAAATATTCTTATTGACGTTATTATTATTGCCACAATATAATGAGCTATCACTCACTGAGTTGTTGCTCATTATGAATAAACGAGATATAGACAAACACAATACACGTAAATTAATCCTTGATGAAACCAAAGCTCTTATCATAAAAGCTCAGGAAACATCAATATCTACGGCATTTATAGCCAAAAGCTGCAATCTTGCGCATGGAACACTCTTTATTCACTTCCCAACTAAAAATGAGTTAATATATGAACTCTTCCATCAAGAATTAAAACGAATTGCCAACAAACTATATCTCATTGTTAATACATCTCCTCAGGTTAGCCTTGAGGTACTACTCGACAAATATTTCTTGTTTCTAGAAAAAGAAGAGAAATTCTTATCCATTATTGCAAAAGAACTACCCCTATACCCTGAAAAACTTAAGCGGGATATTATGACCACCGAAATTATTATTCGAAATTTCTTTTACTCAACGATCGAAAAAGGTATTGAAAAAAATATTTATCAAACAATAGACATCACCACTACCCTCACCTTTTTATTCGGAACGATCGATTACTATTTGAGGATGAAGAGTTATTTTGTTTCTAAAGGAAGTGTTATCGCTCAGAAAAAGGATGATATTAAAAAATGTTTTGTTGCATTTTTAACACAGAGAGGAGAAGAAGATATGAAGGAAATTATATGTGAAAGTTGCGGTATGCCCATGAGAAAAAAAGAGGATTTCGGTGGAGGAAAGCTTGACAATAAATATTGTGTTCACTGTACATACAAGGATGGTTCTCTAATGAGTTACACCGATAAATTAAATGCTATGGCTAAGTTTATCATTAGTCGAATGGGAATGGATAAGGAAATGGCTATTGAAACTGCCAAAGAAACAATGGCAAAAATGCCAGCCTGGAAAAAATATAACTAGTTCAGACTTAACTCTTTTGCTTGAGGAATAAATGCTTTAATTGCCTCGATCCGATGCCCATCCGAAGGGTGTGTCGATAAAAATTCTGGTGGCTTCTGCCCACCTAAATCATCCATCTTCTTCCAAAAACTGAGAGCCGCATCAGGATCATATCCTGCTTTGATCATTAGAATCAAACCCACTTTATCTGCTTCACTTTCCTGTTCTCGGCTATGAGGAAGTGCTAGCCCAATGGTTGTTCCTATACCGTAAACCTGATCAAATATTTTGCGAGTATCTTCTGGATGCTTTTTCAGAACCTCATCAAGAACCTGACTTCCAAATTGAAGAATCAGTTGTTCGCTCATACGTTCATTTCCATGCTGAAGAAGCGCATGCGCTATCTCATGAGAAAGAACCACTGCTAACTCGGAATCGTTGGATGTAAGAGGCAAAATACCTGTATACACCACAACTTTCCCACCAGGCAAGCAAAATGCATTTACTTCTGAATTCTGGCTGACAATACTGAACTGCCAAGCCATCAGTTGGAGCAAATCATCACGTTGATACTGAGTTAAAGCAGCATCCACAGCGGGAATAAGTTTATCATTGATCCGTTTTACCATCTGAAAGGATTGTCCGGCTGAAATCACCATATTTTCTGACAATACCTGTAAATATGCCTCCTGCCCCATCTGTGCCAATTGAGACTCAGGAACAATGAGTGTTTGCTCCCTCTGCGTATAAATGGTCTTCTGATTACACCCGATTAGGATAATGATAGTAAATGTAAGAATTAACGCTATGTATATTTTTTTAATCATTTTTTATCTCCTCTCAATTACAAAATAGATTTCCATCATTATCATGATTTGATCAGATCAAGTCAATCATCTCAAATAAATACTATTGAATAATTTTGCATAAAATACCGACTATCGTTATTAGGCTCACTATTGCCCATAAAGACACAACTTGTATCATTGGCCGCAAACCCCGCCCATAATCCAAAAGAGTGCTGACTTAAATGCAAAATATGGCCTAAAAATGATTTGAAGATGAAGAGGTTTTTCAACATCAATAAACGGAGCAAAGTCTGAAGATCATCGTATCCCCCATCTACTATTGATATATATCAATAGTAGATGATTCTATGTTTTCAATCCCATTTTCAACAATTTTAAACGACCGATACACAGTATTATTGCTGTATTCCCACTTTCTTAGCGCACTCCAAGACGAATTATGCGAAATACTTATGTAACGCTGATTTTTCTAGGGAATTTGTATAATGATGATATAATGGTGTAATCATGCTTAACAAAATCCACTATAAATGCCGAGTTTTGATCATATGTCTTATTGTACAGGTTTCTATTCCGTTATTTAGTAATACTTTAATTGTTACTACTACAAACAACATAAAGGAACAGCTAAGCCAAACAACTCCAAACATCGAGATCGCACACCCCTCTATTATTGCACCCGGAGACATATTGGAGATCAATCTTGTTAATAATCCGGAATTGAATACGAAACAAAGCGTTACTCCGGGCGGCAGTATTTCAATCCCTAAACTAGGTAGGATAACGGTCATTAACCTAAGTCTCCCCCAACTTGATGAGCTGCTAAAAAAGGAATTCTCAAAATACTACAAGAAGCCCGAGTTCTCAGTCTTTATAATACCTCGATCAATCTACATCGTGCAGACCAATCTCGAGACGCGGACCAGCGTCGTGATAGAAGCAAAGAATGTTGATGAAGCGAACGCCTTAATGGGGACAACGACTGCCAACATGAATGCGGGTGATTCTTATCACGTCAATGTCGGCAAGGCACCTGATTTCTGGCATGACGATAGTATTAAGCTGTTAACAGCGATCGGTCTGATTGTAGGAATAATGATTCAAATGCGATAATCTGCATAATGAAAAATATCTTATGGATGGATTCCCCCAAGTTGGTTTTATAAAAAACTTCCTTACTAAACCCAACATAATTGTAGGCGACTATTCATATTATGATGATCCAAACGGTCCCGAGAACTTCGAAAAAAATTTATTGTATCATTATCCGTTGAAGATAAGCTCATCATTGGAAAATTCTGTGCTATTGCTAAAGATGTAAAATTTATTATGAATGGAGCGAATCATAAAATATCAAAATTGGTAACGGTGCAATTATTGCAAGTAAATCGGTTGTTGTTTCAGACGTAGCACCCTACTCTATCGTCGGAGGGAATCCGGCTAAGGAACTTCTTCAAATTGAATGGTGGAAATGGCCAATCGAGGTAATAACTGAAAATTTACGACTATCATCAACAACGATGTTGAGGCGTTAGCAAAAGTAAAAACATAAAAGCTGGATTTTGTTAGACAAATGAAGTGAGTAAACATAAGAAAGGGGAGCTACTGCTCCCCTTTCTTATTAATTAAAATTTAAACATTAACACCACTCAACTTATGGTTGTACCAAAGAATTGGCTTGTAGTGTTGCTGCTGTTTGGGTTAACAATCTACCCTTCACTGATGCACCTGTTCCTAGAGTGATTGCTGTTTGAGCCAATACAATTCCCTCAAGGTGTGCCGTAGTCCCTATCACAACAGGACCGAATGATTGCCAGAAAACGTTTTCAGCTTTTGCGCCACCTGCTAAATGCACTCTTACACCTGAAGCCATAGTAATCTTACCTGCTATCTGAAATATCCAAACATCAGTTGCTCCACCACTCAATGTGACGTCTGTTGACATTAAAAGGTCTGTGCCCCACTTGTATAGCCCTGGAACTAAGGTTAGTCCGCTAATATTTCCGGCACCTAGTTCTGTGAAATCCGGTAATGATCGTCCCTCAGCATCTGTATAAGCAGTTTCCATATCACTTATGGCTGTGGTCATGTTAGCCGGAGTAGGTGGTGTATAGTCAGCCGCATATAATCTTCCTGTGACAAGAGATGATGTAGAAAATGTGTTGGATGCATCCATAATTAATCCAAAACCTGTAATGTAAGAAGCTGCGACCGGACTTGCT
>MFRH01000080.1:2822-12035 GCA_001783275.1 Candidatus Margulisbacteria bacterium GWF2_35_9 | reverse complement strand
ACCAAAGTATTTCCTTCCATACTCGTTGCTACAGTTGTAATGGTTACATTATATGTCGTATTAATTGCTAAATTACTCTGCGGGTTCAACACCGCAAGTTTCCCCGTATATGAAGCTGTACAAGGAACTGCAGTTACGCCCTGCTTTAAGGTATAGGTTGCAGTGGTAATTGTTGCAGAATACATAGGTTCACTGAAGGTTGCATAAATCTTACTGTTAATGGGCACACCTGTGGCAAGATTAGCCGGGCTTGTGGAAACCACTGTAGGAGTAGTTCCACCCTCGTCCACTCCGGTTTGGTTAAGGATCCTTCCACATCCTCCCATTATTAGTAACATTATAAGTAATAATGGCATTATAAAGTTTTTATTGATTTTTTTCATAATATTATCCTTTCTTTTCATTTTATTTCACCAACACAGCTTCGATACGTCTATTCATGGCACGGTGAAATTCTGTATCATTTGCTGCCACTGGTTTTGTTGCGCCATAACCATTTATACTTAATTGGTCTTTTGGAACTCCATACTTAACCGTTAGTATTTTGGCTACAGAAGTCGCTCTACGAAAGGACAAGTCAAGATTTTTGTCAATCAAACCCGGGACTACCTCATTATCTGTGTGTCCTTGAATTTCGATTCTCTGCTCAGGATGTGCTCTTAAATACTGTGCAAAAGTCCTTAATTCATAACTATAACTTTCATCTACGATATCCTTATCAGTATCAAAATTGATATTTAGATTCAGACCCAGAAAGCTTCCTCTACTATCCACCCTAGCTCTTGGTGGTGTATCAGAAGACTGATCACGGTAATTCGGAATGCCATCACCATCCACATCTAAAATTTTTTTGCTTTCGCCAAAAGGAATGTTTAATATACCAGCTATTTGAACTTGACTACCACGGTCACCATACCACACCAACTTTGTTTGCAGACTAAACATCCAATCAGGTGCTACAAAAAACTTTATACCGGCACCTAAATTGGTACCCAAATAAAAACTATTTTCACCCATATCGCCACCTATTCCTGCGAATACATATGGAGTTACTCCCTGGTAGGGCGTTAAATAATTAACAATGTTTAGCCCGGAACTGAAAAAAAGCTTAGTGGATGCAATAATTCCAAGATTGCCTTCTAACGCCCAATGAACATTTTCAAACGGTTGAGTCAGCGTCATTCCTATTTCATAACCATCATTTACAACTCTATGATTGCTACCCAAATAGAATCCGGGATAGGGAGCCCAAGCAAATGTCATGCTCAACAGGGTCAAAGATACTAAAAATACGGGAACAAATTTTTTCATAATATTTTTATCCTTTCTTTTCATGTTATTTCACCAATACCGCTTCAATACGTCTATTCATGGCACGGTGATCTTCAGTATCATTTGCTACCAATGGTCTTGTTGCTCCATAACCATTTACGCTTAATTGGTCTTTTGGAACTCCATATTTAACCGTTAGTATTTTGGCTACAGAAGTCGCTCTACGAAAGGATAAGTCAAGATTTTTGTCAATCACTGCCAATTGATTGTCAGTGTGTCCTTGAATTTCGATTCTCTGCTCAGGATGATTTCTTAAATACTGCGCAAAAGCCTTCAATTCATTACTATAACTTTCATCTACGATATCTTTATCGGTATCAAAATTGATATTTAGATTTAGCCCCAGAAAGCTTCCTCTACTATCCACCCTGGCTCTTGCTGGCGTATCAGGGAATTTATCACGATAATTGGGAACACCATCGCCATC
This sequence comes from Candidatus Margulisbacteria bacterium GWF2_35_9, assembly GCA_001783275.1. Taxonomy (GTDB): domain Bacteria; phylum Margulisbacteria; class Riflemargulisbacteria; order GWF2-35-9; family GWF2-35-9; genus GWF2-35-9. The sequence continues at coordinate 10,276 of MFRH01000080.1, read as the reverse complement.
CACATCTAAAATTTTTGCACTCTCGCCAATAGGAATATTAAGTATTCCGGCTATCAGCCATTCAGAATTTGCACGTTCACCATACCATACCCACTTTGTTTGCAGGCTATACATCCAGTCGGGTGCGATAAAGAACTTAACACCGGCACCTAAATTGGTATTCATCCAAAAATTATTTTCACCTATGTCTCCGCCAACTCCGACGAACAAATAAGGTGTCACACTTTGGTAGGGTACTAAGTTGTAAACCATATTTAATCCTGAACTGAATAAAAGCTTACTGGATGCTATCAGTCCAAGATTACCTTCTAACGCCCAACGAACATTTTCAAAAGGCTTAGTTAACGTCATCCCTATCTCATAACCATTATTTACTACCCTATGATTGTCACCCAAATAGAATCCTGGATAGGGATCCCAAGAAAATGTCATATTCGACAGGGTCAACGCTACTAAAAATGCTGGAACGAATTTTTTCATATTAAAACCTCCTTTTTTATATTGGGTAAATGCTGGCACTAACTTTTTCATATTAAACCTCCTTTTTATTTTGGGAAAAACCATTCTAAACAATGCTAATTCTTTAAAACGACAATTCTACAGAAGCTGCGAAGCCTGTATTGTATCCTGACTGTTTTATTTTCGCTTTTTATATGTGGAATAGGAAGGTGACAATTCCTTTGAATTAAGACGTTTTCCCACTATCACTTTTTTTAAAATTTGGAACAAAAAATATCATGGCTATAAAGTAACTATTTGAAAGTAGAAAAGAGCATTAAATTTCAAAAATAGTATAGAATCGCTTTAAGCGATTCTATACTATACAAATTCTTTAGTCCCGTTAAGATACTAAATCCGAACCGGACAAAAACAACACTCTATTTAACGAACTTTTTTGTTTTGATAAACGCTTTTTCATTATCAACTACAAACACTCCCTTAGCTTCATAAAAACCTTCTTCCATAACTATCTTTTGACCTTCAGGACTTAATTCCCATTTTATAAAATTCAGTACTTCAACTTTTGGCATACCGTTTACATATTGCAACAAACCTTGAGCCATTGGATAATTACCATTATAGATATTTTTATCATCAAGCGGATTGAATGAAGGTTCACCGGAATGTGCTGATACATTTATAATTTTAATGTTATTCAATAATTTACTATCATTCATTACATAGTCTATTCCAACATAACCAATTGCAGAGGGATCCTGTTTTACAGCATATATGATATCCGAGTGACCGTTCAGCATGGTCATAGATTCAGAATAGTCTTTTTCTTTTAGCACATGCTCACGAAAAAAGGGGTATGCACTTGTACTTATTTGACGTCCGTAGAGTGTAATAGGGGTATCTGAACCACCTATTTGTTTCCAGTTTTTGATTTCACCGCTAAAAATCATCGCTATTGTATCCATAGAAAGATTGCTAATCGGGTTATCGGCATTTACTACCAGACATAATCCATAGACTGCAATCACAATACCACGTGGGTCCTTACCTTTAGCCTTCATTTTCTCTATTTCTTTACTACCTATCAATCGTGATGAGTTGGCAATATTGGTTTTCCCATTAGTTAGTGAAATTATTCCGTTATTATTGCCACCTCCGCTAACCAATATGTTGCTTCCACGATGCCCTTTCATATAAACATCAGCTAAACGTTTAACGAGAGAATCCATAGTGTCTGAACCTTTTATTTGGATTCCCGCAAACATCAAGTTGCTTAGCATCATAATACTAACGATATAAAGACTTATTTTTTTCATAACATCGCTCCTTTATTATATTTTTTTCAGCAGGGATTTTAGCGCTTTTTCCTCAATAGTCATTGCGAGATTTCTCCTTTCTAATCCCTATCTTTTTAATTAAACCGATAGATAATAATCATTCACCACTAAGTCTTTTGTTTGAACCGAGTTGTCCTTGCTGATTAAATTGAACCACTCCCCCCAATTAAGTGGAAAATCTTTCTCAGTGTTATTATCACTTGTTTCTAAAAGACTATTCTTTTCTACAAAACTAGGCGTTAGCAACATAATCTTCCTCCTATTTTTTAATATTCCATTGCATTCTGTGGATTCCGGATTCCATTCTATTAATGATTATATTTTCACTTTTTATATCTGGAATTGACAGGTAATTTTCCCTTTAGGTTAAGACTTTCCTCCGCTATTTTTTAGTCTTAAATTGGGTTTTGGTAACTTCAGTAACTTTATTTTTTCATTATCAGTAGTTAACGAAGAAGCAATCCTTCTTTCCTTAGCACAGTCTTTTTATAATCTTATTTTTTAATGCCTAAGATCAGCTTTATTAGATCTGGTCTGAATAAGTATTCTCCGAGCGATATTTGCTCCTTTTACTTTAAAGTAATCAACCTTAATTAAATCCTCAGCATTTAGTCTGGTTAAAGCATAAATATCCCAGCTAAGACCTTGGATTTCAGTTTCTGAATTGGCAATAATTTTATGTAGTAGTCCATCACTGGTTCTCATTGTTATTGTATAGTCATTTATTTCATGTACAACTTGTTTAATAAACCCTTGAGTGATAAGTACTTTATTCTGAAAGTTATTTCGAATTGTGTGAGAGGTAAACAACATAAATATGAGTAAAAATAAAAGCAAATAGATAATTAATTTAGCAACTGCTTCAAAGTTAAAATTAATTCTGAGTATTTTAGCTTGGTACATATTATTTTATCCTTTCGAATATCTATTTAAAAAACTTATTTAATATTCTATACCGTTTCCTTCGGTCACTAAAGTTTATATATGAACCCTCTTGATATGGCACAATTTCTTTGTGATCTTTGGCAATATATAAACATACAATTCCTACTATTTTTTCTATTCCATTGCATTCTGTGGGATCCGGATTTCCTTCTATTAATAATTATATTTTCACTTTTTATATCTGGAATTGACAGGTAATTTTCCCTTTAGGTTAAGACTTTCTTCCGCTATATATAGTCTTAGATTGACGCTTTTAAGGTCTGTGCAATCTCCCCCTTCAATAGCAGAAGAACACAGTTGCAAAGAGACAACGAAAGGAACTATATAATTGCAGTTAGACTGCGCAAAACGGTTTTTAAGAAAACCCATTTTAGTCGAAGTATATTATTGATGATTATCATACTTTTTATACGCTTCAATAATATGTTGTTGAACCATCTGTATAATAATGTTTTCATTAAATTTATTCAATCCATTCTTTATTTTTTCTTTTAGCAAATCCGTCAAATATTGGTCAATCTTTGGAAAGAGCTTTTCCTGCTCGATTACAAGTTTGTTAAATGACAAGGTCAATAATCCCATAATAGAGTGGATTTCGTTAATTTTAGAATTTGATCCTGTTTCATACTGCCTTCTAAGTAATGATAATTCGCTCACAAAATTGCTGATTGTCATATGTCTATGAATAATATTTTTTATTTCCGATTGCACATATATGGGAATAGATAAATCTTCAAATTCTTTGAACAATACCTCTTCCTCCCTCTTAAAATGCACTGGTATCAAATAGGTATCCAAAAAAATGATAATCGCATTAATGAAATCCATATCCAAGTGATCATTTTCTTTGTGTTCATATAGATAATTTATTAGATAACGAAAAATATGTCTGACCATCAAATGGTCATCTCTTATAATTGGTAAATAGTCGTCTTTAATGATTGTATCCATTTTAGTATTTGTCCTTTTTTAAATATATCCCTTATTTGGAATCTTATAAAAATGGTTTTTGCTAAAACCATTTTTTCTAAACTGCAACATGAGTTAATTGTTAACTCATTCACCCACGTTGGGCCTAGCGAAGCATTAAAACAAAACCGGCAATAAATAGACTTTGCTATTATAAAGAAAGCAATAGATTAATGAAATACACTCATAACCAATTCTACTGACTATTTACCTCCAATCTACAGCTTACACCACATAGTCTAAATAACCTATGTTTTTTTTTGACATAATTCATGAGGTTGAATTATTTATGTGTTCTTTAATGCACTTAATTAAAAATTCTACATTAAACGGTTTATTAATAAATTGATTCGCAAGTCTTAATATTTTTTCTTCTTGAATATGTTCAATTTTATCTTGTTTACATAAGGGACTATAAATCGGTCGTCCTGAAATCATAATTACCGGAATTTGTGGTTGCATGGTTTTAAAAATAGAAATTAATTCAATTCCCGTTACCCCCGGTATTTTCATGTCAAGAATGACAAGTAGAGGTTTATTAGATTCAAACATATTTAGACCGGTTATTCCGTCGTATGCCGAGTAAACCGAGTATCCTTCATCAACTAGGATATCGGTTAATTCCGCAACTAATTCTTTGTCATCATCAATAATAAGTATAGAATTTTCCATAGGATTATGATATCGGCAGAATCATTGAAAAAACACACCCGTGTCCTAGTGAACTTTGTACTTCAATTTTACCATGGTGCAAACGGATCAATTCCTGACATATTGGAAGACCTAGTCCTGTCCCTTTAGGTTTTCGGGTAAAAAATGGAACGAAAATTTGCTTGAGGTCTTCTTTCATAATGCCGGGGCCATTATCCTGAAAACTAATAGATATCGTTTGGGGTGTAACCTTAACCATAATATTAATATTCCCTGGATTTTGGCCAATAGCCTGATAGGCATTTTCTAAAATATTAACGAACACTTCAGTTATCTGAAAGGGATCGATATTTACAATAATACTGCCTGTTTTTTTTATATTGGATTCTAAATTGATGGTGGATTTTTCATATTGTTTTTTAATGTTTTTAATTGTATCTTCCAAAAGAACTATAATATCAGTGGGTTCAAGATTAGGTTTCTTTAATCGGGCATAATTTAACAAATTATTAATGATTCGATCACTTTCCATTACTTTTTTATCAATATTATCCAGATGACTATTTAAATTAATATTTACGTTTTTGCGTCTTAAATTATAAACAGCTGTCCGAATAACACCTAACGGATTTCGCAGTTCATGTGCTACAGTGGCGGCAAGTCCACCAATGTCCGATAACCGACGCGAATCATCCAGCTCATGTTGCTTTAATACCAACTCTCTTCCTTGATATAAAATAGTGACATCCTTTGTTTGTAGCTTTTGTTGCTCAAGAATTCGTTCAGCCGTAACATCTTGCATAATTCCAAATACTTGCTCTATTTCGTCGTCATCGTCCATGATTGGCACATAATTCACTTTATAATAAAGCTCTGTTTCATCTTGAATAAAACAAAGTTCTTTTTTTTGAGCTTTCTTAGTTTTAAATACTTTTAATAAAAGTGGAAGCGATTCTGTCGTTTGCCAAAGATCAATTTCTTCTGCTTGTTTGCCCACTAAATGCTCTAAGGTGACTCCATATGATTCAAGTCCATGTTTATTTAGAAAATCTAATTGACGATTTTTATTGTAAATTACGAATGTATAAGGGTAATTATCTATTGCCATTCTAAATAAATTTTCCTCTTTTCTAAGTGCAACAGTAGCTGCCTTTTCAGTGGTTATATCAATTATTTCCAACATAAGAAAACTTATTTTTAGTTTATCATCTCGCAAAATCTTTCGATGTATCGAAATCCAGATAATTTTGTTGTCTTTTCGCATAAATTTTTTACGACTTTGAAAGTTTTCTTTGTCTCCGCTGATAACAGCTTTAATCATCTCCTCGTCCAAAGGGGTGTCTGCTTCAGGGATTATTTCTTTATAAACTCGATCCATCAACTCTTCCTCACTATAACCTGTAATTTCACAAAACTTACTATTTACTCGTATGAATTTTAGGGTAGCTATTTCTAAGAGTGCCACGCCTACATAGGCCATTTCAGTGAATAGTCGTAAGCCTTCCGCATTATTCGCTTGTTTCTTTTTTGATATTGTCTTGTTCCTATTCTGAAAAACACTAAATATAATAAAAATAATAATGGCAACTATTACTTCACCAAATATTCTTAATATATTGACTGATATCATAGTATTGAGATGGATTTCCTATATTGAGAGGGTGTCGTTCCGGTATATTTTTTAAAAATACGGGTGAACGATTCCAGGTTTTCATATCCAAGATCATCGGCAATATGTTCAATGGATAATCCAGTTTTCTTTAATAACTCCTTGGATCTTTTAATTTTAATATTTAATCGATATTCACTAAAATTTATCCCAACTTCTTGCTTAAAAATTCGACTCAAGTATTTTGGACTCATGTAAACAAGTTTAGCGGCATCATACAAATTTACTTTTTTATCTACATTACGCTGCGCAAAATGCATAATACGTTTAATTTTTTCTTGGATATTACCGTTGATTACATCCCCAGTTTCTACCTTTGATTCGATTAAACACTTAATCATAAGTTTTGTTTTTTCGATATCTAAGGGTTTTTCAATATAATCATCCGCTTTCCCCTGCAAAGCATCAATTACAATATCCTTTGTCCCATAACCTGTTAGAATTATTACGCATAAATCGGGATGAGTCTGTCTTAACTTACTTAGTAATTTGATACCTGTCGTATCGGGAAGATGCACATCTAAAAAAACAATATCTATTTCATTTGACTTAGTTAGAACGTCGAGTGCTTGTTGACCAGTTCCGGCTTCGAGAATGCTATATTCATAAAAGCACTCTTTGAACTCCTCACGAAACTCCTTATCATCATCAACAATTAGAATCCTATAAGGCATTTAATGTTCCCTTTAATATTATTATTTGCATGGAATAAATTTACTTTCCAGATTAATTTCATTATCTCACTTGAGAATAATAAAGCAAGGAATATATATGCCCTATAGGCAAAAGCAACTTAATAAAGTATTCCTAGCCCAATAAGACCAACGATAATTAAGTAAGCAGCAATTAGATAATTAAGAAATTTTGGAAAAAAAAGTATCAATATTCCAAAAACGATTGAAGTAAAAGGACTTATAGTTGTTAAATGTAGACTCATTTTGATTCACTCCTTAATATTTTGTATTTAAGCCAATTAGTCGAGCGATTAATACAACAACCGCTATTACTAGCAATAGATGGATAAAACCTCCCCCAAACCTGAGAGAAAATCCGCCCAACCAAGATATGATTAATAAAACAATGATAATATCTAATAATCTCATATGAACTCACCTCCTTTATTAATTTTTACTCACTTTTAATGTCCGCTTTTTTTATTATCATTACCTTGGCTGACATCATTTTGTCCATTATATCCATTGTTTTGATGCTTTTTTTTCCACTGTCCATAATTAATGTGCACTTCTTTCTTGTAAAGATTGCGATAATCCCTCGGTATTATTATTAAATGTCTTGGGACATCCTTTCGATGCATTGCATCCCATTTACCGTTAAATTGAGCTGACCGATACCAACGGCCACCTCTTGGAGACCACCAAAATCCATTATAGAAAAATATGTCATATTTTCTATCCGTTACATAA
>MFRH01000080.1:0-2805 GCA_001783275.1 Candidatus Margulisbacteria bacterium GWF2_35_9 | reverse complement strand
GATCATTATTATTTCCGGAGGCTCAGCAATTATTATACTGGGTGGTCCGAAATTTATATTGAAATCAATACCAGCTTGGACAGTTGCTAATGATCCACTTAAAAAGAATACTAGGATACTAACCGATCCAAATAAACTATAAAGATTTTTTTTCATAATAATTACCTTTCATATCCTAAATAATTCCTTGTTTAAAAATAGTACCCCATTTGAACCTGTATTCTACTGGAATTAACGACATCAATACCAATTTCTAAGAACAAAGGTATACTATTTAGAAAGCGATCAAAAATTAAAGAAATATATGGACCGACTTCACTTCTGCTACCAAGATAACCCACTAGACCAGCACTCATATACATAGGGTATCTGCTATTTACATCACTAAGGAACCATTTTCCACCAACAAAGACTAATGGTGAATTCGACGTACTGGCTTCAATCCCGAACCTAATCGCTGGGTCGCTACGATCACCTTCAATAACTAAACCTAGTGCAGTGCCATTTCTTATACCGCCTATTACAGCAGGTCTGTATGCCATACACGCAGTGCTAAATACAACAACTAACAGTCCAACAATAAATATTTTATGATTCATGTTTTTTTACCTCCTAATTTTGATTCTAACTATGTTTACTCTTCTTTTTCTATATGGTGTATCGTTTTATTTGCGCCTTTTTTTATTTTTCCTATATAATCTATTGCCTGATCTTTAACATCTGAAATAACTTTATTAACTTTTTTGATGTTCTTTTCATCCTTAAGTGCTGCTCTTCCTGCAATTACTGAAAAGGCTCCTACAAACACTCCAATTATTGCTGCCACTACTACGCTTAACATACTTTTACCTTTATGTTTATTTGAAACGGCATTTGTCATTTTTTTCACCTCCTTTTATTAAATAAAATTCGTTATATACTATGCTATTTATTTAAATTGACAATGCTACAGAAGCTATCAATCCTGTGGATGTATATTTTTCAGAGGTTACGTTTGAAGCTGTTACTAAAGTTCCATTAAGCACCTGATATGTTAGCTTACACGATAGCAAATCCGTACCAAACATAAGCCCACCCTGATAACCTAATTCACCGGAAACCTTGTCAGAAGTATTCGTATATGTGATATTTGGGTAATTTACTCCACCGAACAAAAACAATACTTCATTTAATTTAAATAAGGCATTCGCTTGCATTACTATTTGATAAAACTTAGGAAGCGGTGTTGCAAAAGGGACTGTTAAACCAAAAGCGGTCACAGTATCAAGCGTTTTTTCAAAATAATAGGCAACATCAAGTGAAAAGCCCACAGTACCCGATGTATCTGCAATACTTAAGCCAATTCCTGGAGCCTCTTTATAATTGTAAACAAAATCTAATCCAGATAATCTCACGTCAATTTTATTCGTAAAATCATACAAGCCATAAACACTCATTCCAGACTGGAAGGCAAATAGGCTACTGGAAATACTTATAAACACTATCACTAATAATTTTTTCATCATATTCTCCTTTTTAATATTTACTAAAGCAGTGACTCTCGTGTTTTTCCTCATTAGTCATTATTAAGACTTCTCCTTTCTGTCCATGAACACCTAATAGTCATCCGCAATTAAATCTTTCACTTGAATTTACTTCACTAATACCGCTTCAATTCGACGGTTTATCGCACGGTTTTCATCGGAATTATTTATGACTTCAGGCTCTTTCGAACCAAAACCGATCACGCTTATCTGGTTTGCCGAAACACCATACCAAACGGTTAATGCTTTTGCCACTGAGGCAGCACGTCGAAAGGACAGGTCAAGATTGTTGTCATGAAACCCCGGGCCTATCTCATCATCGGTATATCCACGGATTAAACATATCTCGTTTTCATGTTTTTTCAGATAAACAGCAAAATCCTTCAAATCTTTCTTATAGCTGGTAGATATCTCGCTACTATTAGTCTCAAAATTGATGTTCAGACTTATGCTTAGGAAATTCCCCATGGGATCAACCCTAGCTCCTGCTGGTGTATCAGGAGATGCATCAAGATAATTTGGAATGCCATCACCATCCGAATCTAAATTTTTATTACTATGCCCGATAGGGATATTGAGAAAACCGGCATACACCCAGAAAATGACCCCCATCAGTAATAATGTCAGAATCACTATTTTATAGATTTTCATCACATAGACTTTAACAACTAATAATTTCATAAGCACACCCTCTTTTCATTTTTATTGGCTCTGCATTTAAGCTCTTAATCATCATAGTTTGTTGTGAGGGTTTAAAGACAGGTGGAAAAAACTAAAAATTAAGACGTTTTACCACTTTTATTCTGGTTGTAGTTCATCAGCGATTCGAGTATATAGTACCTGACATGTTTCCAATCTTTTAACTTTAGTCATGCACAGGATATACTTCTGGTCCTTATTGTAAGTAAGTTTACGATTTATTTGAAATTGTTCAATGAATATTTATTGCCATTTTCTTAGAAAATGGCTGCCCCACAAGGACTTGAACCTCAACCGACTGCTCCAGAGGCAGTTGTGCTACCATTACACTATGGGGCATTGCACCTAGTTGATATTATACAATAGACTCTTTTAATTCAAAACAAAAATTATGATCCAAAAAATATTTTTATTTCTCTTTTTGCACTATCAACTGAGTCTGAAGAGTGAACAATATTCTGGGATTTCGATATGGAATAATCACCACGAATTGAACCAGGCTCTGCAGCAGCAGAATCGGTTGTTCCACACATTTTTCGAACAATTTCCACTGCTCGTTCACCGGTTATCACCATTGCCATCA
>MFRH01000079.1:14627-17781 GCA_001783275.1 Candidatus Margulisbacteria bacterium GWF2_35_9 | reverse complement strand
CCTATCTTGACCTTAAAGCTAAAGATGAAAAAGCCGGACGAGGAGCACAGATACCGCTGCGAAAGGATCTCGCAGATGAGATAAAATCTTTTTTACGAAAAAAATCGACGCAGTTTGGGAAGTTACCATTCGATGCCCCACTATTTTATATACCTAAAGACTTCATAAAAATCTTCGATCGCGATCTTAGCGCTGCCGGCATATCAAAATGTGATGATCGTGGTAGAACGCTTGATATCCACGCCTTGCGTCATACTTTTGGTACGCACTTGAGCAAGGCAGGCGTAGCACCTCGTGTTGCCCAGGCGGCAATGAGGCATTCATCAATTGATTTAACGATGAACATTTACACAGATCCAACACTTCTTGATGTAGCAGGAGCCATTAATGCACTACCGAAGTTTGGAGCATCGCAATCGAACAGTATTAAAATTGCATAAAATTAAAGTTATCCCGCAAAACGGCACACGTTGGCATAAGCTGTGACAAATCGAACCTCTTACAACTTACCACGCATGGCACATGGTATATCTCTTCTGAAATAGGTAATATTATGAAGCAGCACGCAACTTCATCAATAATGGCCAAAAAGCTTTCGAGTTTGAGATTGAGGATTCAAAGTACATTCTTTTTATAGTCCAAGGAAGCCCTGGTAATAATTTCATCCAAATATCCAAAAAATTATCGATGATCTGAACAAATTTAGCTTCGCTATTTCCCTCTCCGATATTCCCATACACTATCGATAAATTCAGAGCTAATTCTGCACATGCAAGTGAAATGATATCAGTTTTTTTTCCTTTTGAATTTAAATATTTTAACAATTCCGCTAACTGTTTTTCTAAATATTCACCGAGCGATTTATCAGCTACCGTTAATAATTGGGCGTTTAAAAATTGTAAGAGATGGAAAATTGCCCGAGAACCCTCTTTGTCTAATAATTCGCTTATATTTATAGAATTAAATAATTGTTTAATATCATTACGCAATGGTTCATAAATGGGGCAACCACCAGTTACAGATGCCAAGAGAAGCCAAGCACTATCATCTTTAAAATTAGACATCAATTTTTCAATAGATTCTTTTGCAGCGGAGTATAATTGTGCACTGTTTAAATTTGGAATACTTTTTTCTTTTAAAAGTCTACATAATTGCCCCTCACGTTCATTGCCCAAAAAAGAATTTAAACAATTACATGCTAATGATGGATCAGAAAGTAGCCAGAAATCTGGCATATCTGGTAATTTTTCATTCGGAAACGTTATTTTTCTGCATTTGCCTCTTATAAAATCAAATTCCATTTCTTTTGAAGATTGAGCGATAGCATAAGAAATCCCCATTAATAGAAAAGTTTTATAATTAAGTCGTCTTGGATTAGAAACGTCATTCCAATATGCTGGATTTCGTTTAAAAGTTTCATGAATTATTTTTTGAGGTCTCTCTGATAAGAATTGCTGGAAAGATGAAGTATTGATTCCATTAGCTTTCAAAATGCTATATAACCTATGCCCATGCTCCCACACGATTGCAGAGCGACAAAAAGGATTTAAATTAACAAATTGCAGCTTTGTACTAAATTCTTCATCCACCCACCTTAATATTTTATGGAACAACTCAAATTCTGTTCTATATGATTCAGAGAGTATATAATTAAGTGTTTTTTTCAATAATCTAACAAAATTATTCCCCTTTGAAACAAAATGCGATAAAATAAAAGCAAAATGCATAGTTGACATTGGCGAGTTTGCAGTTTTAAGCATTTTCTTTATGAAGCTACGCTGCTCTTGGTCATTAAGAGTACATATCTTATCGATCAGGACTTGAGGAAAAATAACAGGTAAACCCGCCAGTCTTTCACAAGCCACATAAAGTCCTTCTTCCTCCATTATCTTTGTAGCAATATCCTCTATAAGAAATTCAATATTTAACTTCTCATTAAGATCGTTAATTCTTAAATGTCGAATTAATCCCTCGATACTTAAAGGAATCATTTCGTCAAGCTGTACACCTTCGTTTCTTTGGACCTTTGCATTCAATTGTCGATAAAATATTGTATAACTCCCTCGTTTCCATTTTCCAACATAATCTATGGCTTCTTGAGGATTTAAATGAGATATATCATCCATACAAGAATTATAACACTGTTGATCGCAATCAAACCAAAATCTATGCTCCTGAATAAATATATCTCTATCACTCTTGGATTCAAGTAGGATGCCAAAAACATCGTCAGCTACTTTTTTGATTTCGCCTGTAACCGGGTGTTTGAATTGGAATCCATACTTATTATTATGTCTATAAGGTTTAAAAGTTATAGTATAATTCTGTTTACATGTTGTTATTACAATTTCTTCACCATTTACAATCTTTTTTAATGAAGGATAAAATTGATTTAGGTGAAAAATTAAATCTCCAACATAAACCAGATTAAGTTTTTCAAATCCTAAAGCTTTCATAAATTCTTCATCTGAAGATAGCTTGTCATAAATTTCTCCAGGCAAATCCTCGTAATATTGTTGTAAAATAGATAATGTTACGTCTTCATGTTGCTTCTCAACGTTACGTAACGATGCACTCATTAATAGTTCTTTTATGTATTTAATAAAAGTATCGTAGAAATTCGGACTTGAAATTACGCGAGGACTGATAACACTGCAATATAACCAATCAAAATAGTTTTTACGCCTGTCACGCAATTTTGGATTAAATTCTATTCCCTGCACTAATAAACCAGAGAGATTTATCGCCACTAAATAAGATTCATTTTTTATAGCAGGATTAACAAGGAATGGTATTTCATCTTGATAAAGATTTTCAAATAGCCAATTAGAATATGCCTTACAGTCTGTTTCGGATATCGTCTCATCATTCCATATGCCAATAAAAGCATCGGTAATGCTTCGAGTAATACTAATTATATAAGGTATTTCTCCAAGCTTATTAGGTGATTCATTTGCTTTTGAGGGCCGTTGAAGATTATCATTATAATAGAAAGAAGATGCGGTGTACTTTCGAATAATTCCTAAATCATTTGTTTCTATTAAAATGCCATCTTTTACAGACGCTCTTTTAAGATACCATATTATCTCATCCTTAGTTATCGGTAGATAGCAAACATTCTCCTTTCGCAACGAATTCAAATTATGATAATACA
>MFRH01000079.1:7166-14578 GCA_001783275.1 Candidatus Margulisbacteria bacterium GWF2_35_9 | reverse complement strand
CTTTACGTAAAAAACTGTTAGCCCAACGATCATCAATGCAAATTATATCTGATTTTTCGGCATCATATGTCATTATGCTCAAAAAACAACGTACATAGATACTTTGTTCCAACCCTTTTTTTGATGAATCATAGGCAGGTATTTGAGTAATACGGTTTTTTTCCAACCATCGGTTAATTTTATTAATTAAGCTATTTAGCCATGTTTTGGTATTTAGCAAATCTTCATATTCGTTCAATTCTGTTTTAATTCGTTGACATTCACTTTCGATGGCACATATTTCAAATTTGTCACAAATCAATTCAAAAAAACCGCTATTTGCTAAACTTTCTAGTATGCCAATATTACAATATAACTTACTACCGAAAGTTGGTTTAGCAGCTTGTTTACATGTAATTCCGACAGAACCTAATTGGGTTATAGCATCTTCATAATCATCGATTGAAATTAGAAGATTTTCTTTAAGGCAATCAAAAATAGACCTGCAATTTGTTAATATGGCCATAGAATTATTTGGTAATATTTTGGCAGGCTCAATGGTTCCGATTTTATTGACTGGAAGGAAATCCGCAAAAAATCCTTTATTAGTAAATGCCAAGTTGTACATACATAGCCAGCGTTCACCTAATTCTTCAAACATTTCCTTTGGATAATCTAATTTTAGTGTATCTAATTTACAGCTTTTAATTTTACCATTATTTAAAAGTGAGACTATTAGTTTTTTAGCCGATAAGAGTGAGGGCTGTGTATGCAAAAGCAATTCTTGCATTTTTATTAACGCTTGGTTTGATTCGGCAGATATTAAAACAGAATTGAATTTCTCAATGATAATATCTAAAATTCCAAGATGCTCCGCTAAAAGAATTGAGGTGATATCCATAATTAAATGATTTTCTTTTGACGGTGCGGCACATGAAATTCTACCACCATAACAACTAAACAATGGATATTTCAGCATTTGGCTATGTTTTGATGCATTATCATTAAGTATTTTATGATACAATAATGCTAGGCTGAAATAATTATCTCGAGCTATTACATGTATTGGGGCTTGACCTTTTAGGTATATTTCTTGTAATTTTACATTATGTTGGCTTGTTTCCTGTATAAGCTTTATTGTCTCTTCAAAACTATATGTGAAAACATTACTACCTGGCTTATTTGCAAGTAATGCCATTCTTTCAAATAAATTATTATGTTGATGTTCGATTCCTAGTTGACAACTAATGGCAAATGCATTTGGTACGTCTTTATCTTCTATTCCTAAACTAATTGCTTTCTCAAATATCTCGACAGCCAAAAAATAATCGAATAACATGACTATTTCAGATATCTGCAAAAGATCGTATGATGATATATCTTTATCATTCATGATTTCTTTTGCTAAAATATTTAATTTGGGAAAATTCCCGCTTCTGACGTAAAGCTGTGCCAAAACCATTTTATTTTCTGCGGTTGGTTCTAATGAGACAGCTTTCTCGGCTTCGCAAACAGCTTCCATTATTTTTCCCAATTCAGCTTTCGCTTGAGCTTTTATTCGAATTAATTCTGCTGATAATTTTTTATTAGGTAAGTGGTGAAGGTTTTCTTCTAATAAACTAATACACTCTTTATATTTTTTGCAATTATATAAACCAATAGCACCTAAACGTATAGATTCGTACGTTGCTAAAGAATTTACTAAATCATTAGCCCTGTCTGCTATATACTTCCAATCATTTTGCCCAGCTTTTTGCCAACAGATGTCATAAAGATATGTAACATCTTTTGTTATTAAATAAGTACTTTCCAGATGTTCATATAGAGCTTGCCAATTATTCGTTTTGATTGCAATATGTCTAAGAGCAATTGACTTAACATCTGCTAACTTTGTGCTGATACCTGACTGGTCAATTTCTTCAAGTGCTTTATCAGCTTGGCCCAATTTAATAAGCGACTGTGCAAGCCAGTAAAACCATATAGATTGAGCCTTTACTTTTTCGAATAAATGCTTCGTTTGAATTAATAAAGCTTCTGCTTTTTCAAATTTTTCCTTCGCTGTATAACACACTAAAAGGGCTATTATTTTTTGGATATCTAGTGTTTTCTCCGATAAGTCCTTTTCTAATTCCTTTGTACTTT
Organism: Candidatus Margulisbacteria bacterium GWF2_35_9; assembly: GCA_001783275.1. Lineage (GTDB taxonomy): Bacteria > Margulisbacteria > Riflemargulisbacteria > GWF2-35-9 > GWF2-35-9 > GWF2-35-9. The sequence continues at coordinate 12,457 of MFRH01000079.1, read as the reverse complement.
TATCTAAATCAAAATCTATATTTCTTGCAATAGCCCATATAACGACAGGTGAATTCGTGGGAAATTTCTCCAAAACGTGTTGGCAATAACGCGAAGCATCAATTGTTTTATCCGGAATATTTGCTATGCATGCCAACTTCCACACATCAAACATGTATTTTTTTATTTTGAGATCGCTTGAATTTTGTATAAGTCTTTCAAAAAGTGTGTGAGCTTTTTCTAGCATTTCTATGCTGTGTGCATCTGATTTGACGAGTGATGGAATAGGAGGTTCTGGCCAAGGTTCAATTTTGCCAGGCAAAGCTACTGGTAGATATGCAGAATAATATAGTATTACACCCGCCGTAAATTGAATTAACTCATTTTCTCTTTCAAGTTCGAATGCCCTGTTAATAAATAGATTCGCATCAGTTATGTTTTTGTTACATAAATTAATCATTGATAAAAGCCTCAGGCTCTCAGCAATTTGATCATTTGTTGCTCCTGGAATAGGCTTTTTAACAATTTTATCTAATATATCAAAGCTCTTTGAAAATTCACCTATTTCTAAATACATTGCAGCTTTTAAATTTGATATTCTTTGATCCAAATCTTTATCTTCAAGAAATGAAAATGCTGCATCTGGACCTTTCTCGTAATAATCTGAGATTGCTGATACTGATGTCACATCGACATCCTTCCATATATTTTTGGCTTCCTCGATAAGTTTTCTTACTTGCGGTATTGCAGTTCCTTTTTCTAATTCTACATTTGCCTGAAAAGTTATAATCTTGGATTTAAGCATAGGGGATAATATACTCCAAACAGAAGTATTTTCTTTAATAGCTCTTATCCATTTCTCAGGTTCTTCTATTTTACCTCGTCGGAAGACTTTTCGCTGTCTTTCTAATTCTTGTTCCTCTGCCGATAATACTAAATCTGACAACTGCTTTTGCTGAGCAATAAGTGCTGTGTTCAATAAGGTACTGGTTTGAATGTTTACATTACATGCTAATGTTGGACTTTTTAACGCCTCCTCAGCTTCAGATTCAGCCTTTTGTTTCCATTCATACAAAAGTTCTATAGGATATTTCTTTTCATCTTTATCAACCAAGTCGGCACAAAATGCACATAGCCATATTCCATTATTAGGACTGCATCGCTCTTCAGGAGTAATATTTGGATCATATCTTGGTCCTTTAGGAGATGCTCCAGTAATATGTGCAGCCTTTCCGAGATTACTTGATTTATTATTTTTACTATTTGGTCCACTTGTATGTCTTCGGCAATCAGGATTCGAACAATGCCCCGCAACTCTCTTTTCAAGAATATCTTTAGTTGCTTTAGCAAAATCATCACGAGAGGATTTTTTAGACTTTTTCATAAGAAATCTGATTCACATCTATTAAAATAATAAATTGGTTTATTCAGCACATTCATCTGCCAACATTTCTGCCCGTTTTAAAACATTTTCAGTTGCAAGTAATTCTTTGTCAGGGACAAATCACCCATTTTTGTCCAGCCAATAGCAATATGGTTCTTCTTAAAGAATAAATTGTCTGCATCACCAGTTCTGCCAGTATGAATTCTCCAGACTGTTTTTTCATTATCTGCCATAACTTAACTCCTGTAAAAGATTATATTATTAATCAGATGGTCGTACTATACCGATAATTTTTCCTGAAGAAAGGCAATGTAAATCGCCTAGCATAGGGACAAGTTTTCGGTTTTTGTCTTCATCATCTTCCGATTCATTTATCCTAGGAGTGGTATCAGTGGATATAAATTTAGGTATTTTTGCCAAAACAGGAACTTCGTTAAGATGCTCGGTATCGAATTTAATGGAGCAAATGTCTTCAAAGCTTTGTTTTAACAAAGCATCAATTACTTCACGGCGATAGCCATAAAAAATAAATTCATCTCTTTTTGTTGTTAAAGGAATAACCTCACCAAAAAAATTCATATCTTTTGTATAGGAACGTGACTCAAACAAAGATGCTGGTATCCCATGTGGCTCACCATTTCTGTTTAATATTGGTAATTTATCTATGGATCGATAATCTTCAAGCATTTGAATGGTCTTTATTCTATTAATTAATATTTCGATAAAATGAGCCCGTGAGATCATTCTAAGCTCTTGCCAATAATAATACAAACGTGCAAGTAATTTGTATTTGAAGGGGTCGTATGGAATATTTACTGCAGGGGGATCTAATAAATACGCTTTTGCAGTTAAATTCTGATTAGTAGGAAATGCAGAAATGATTCCAATTAATTCGTGATTATTATCATTCTTTCTTTGATCATCTTTTTTGACTTCTATACTGGTCTTATGATTACTTATCTTAGATGTTTTAGCATTTTGTTCTATGACAGAACCCTTTGTCTCAATTTCAATAAAACTCTGGCCTGTTGAAGCTATACCAAAATCTAAAGTCCCAATTTTATTGGAAGTTGGAATTTTTTCCCAATCAGGTTCTACAAGATTGTATATTTGATTTGCAATTAATAACCCACATCCATCTCCAATGGTTTCAGTTATGGAAGTATCTACATCTGAACTTGGATATCGTGAAATAATGGTATTTCCTGTAAAATCAAAATAATATTCCCATGATTTGCAAAAAGTAACAATATGGTTTTGTAATTCTCGATATGTTTTATGACCGATATTATTCAGTTGTTGATGTTTAAAAATACACATCGAAAACAATTCCCATTTTGTAAATTCAAGCCCGCTCGTAATAAGTTCTTCCATTTTATTGAATGCGAAACTTCTATCCTTTAAGGCTTGCCGGTGTTTCACATCATAATACTCTATATCGACCCGCATATGGCATTCATCTCTTTATATTATTTTTGACAGATAATAAGTTTCCAACCATTCATATTTAGCTTTTATTTTTTTATCTTTTTGGTTCAAATTATTGTCTATGATTTGTTTAATACTATCCATAACTTTTTGGTGTGTATTTGTGTCTCGATCCCAAACAATAGAAAATCTACCATTTTCATCTTTACGTACAATTCTTTCAGTATCATTTCTATTAATCTCCGGATGAAGCAAGTCAAGGAATCTTCGTCTGTCAATATCTTTCTTAATGAAATCTGTGAGTAATCTATCAGGATGTTCATATGTTCCTAAAGGAGAAGGATATAGATTTTCCTTTTTGACATAATTATATAACTTAGAATCTATGAGAACTCTTGGATAAATTGCATACTTCGATTCTAACTCGTGGGCCGTAATCAACCCCAAACCGACTGTTATTGGGAATTTTAGATTGCTTCTGTCATAAATTACCCTTTGAGTATATTTCGTTGGTTCGCAACTATTTTGTGGATAGCTCCATACTTCATCCCAATACATATCGCCTATTGTTACAGCACCTCGAACACATAGTCCTAATTCTAACATTCGGTCATGTAAATATCGTACCATAAAAAGTATCTGTGTTATACTACCCGCTTCTTTAGGCATGAAAATGACAATGTGATCAGAAAACGCACGTGTTTGAATATGCCATCGTTTCTCGATCAATTCTCCTTTAGCATTTGGATGCCGTGTTTCTTTTGTGCCGGATGGAACTTTACCCATCGTGGTTAATGCACGTTTAATAACAGGGAGTAAGTTTTTGTTTTTCTTACTTTGTTTTACTAATTCTGAAAAACCAAGAATATCAATGTATGCAACAAAGCATTGGGTATAATCAATTTTGTTTGAATTTTGCATAGCCTTTTATTCCTCAGTTTCCAATGTCTGAATTATTTAAACCTATTAATTTGAAAAACCTGAACGCGCACTTTCGCCTACTTGCCACAACGAGAAAGGCGTCGTTGCGATTAGAAGTTCTTTCTCAAACGTCTTTGCTGATACGCACAAAAATCCTTTCCGCTCATTATAGGAAACTACTCAATGCTAAGATACTCTGTTGCATATTTCAAGATATAGTAATTTGGCTTTTTCTTATCTTTCCGTAAATTTGTGCTTTGCCCAATATTTTTATATAAAATTTCATAATCATAAGGAGTTATATAAAATTTGCGGTTTATCTCTTCCAAATATGCGGAATAATTGGAATCATCAACTAAAGCCTTCTTCAGCAGGCTATTTATTTCTACGAAAAGACTGTCTTTGACAAATGGATACATTTTTTCCGATAGCTTTGTCAGATTTTTTACAATATGGTTAAGTATCTTTTCGTGTTGTTCAGCGGAAATAACTTTTTCATTGAAATGTGCTATTTCGTTTCGTAAGTTAAAAATTTCAGTATTGTCCCGATATATATCCGAAGTGCTATCTATTTTGAGCATATGAAAGAGAAATTTGATCGCATCTCTTTCTATCATATTAAATGCATAATGTTGCAATTTTTCTAAATCTATTTTATGCTTATCAAAATAATCTGCTGTTTTTTTTATGAAATCCAGAAATTCGATTCTTTCCACATGCTTATAGATCTTAACAAGCATACAATGCACACAGAAAATATAATAATGAGATAAGTTTAAAATAGCGTTATTATAAAAATCACTCTTTGCTCCCATGTTAGCCAACAATTTGGAAATATAACTCTGTGTCGTTGGTTCTAATATAATCGGCATAAACTTTTGAAGTTCATATATATTATCGATAGTTTCAATTTCTTCGTTTGTTTCAGATTCAATCGCACCTATTTTCGTAAGATAGTCTTTGATGACAATATCAACACCCAGTGCTTTGTCAAATTTATTGAGCCGTGTAGCAGTCTTTCTTGGGTTCTTCATCATATCACTCCGCCGTTTATTTCCGAAATGGTAGCATTTAAATAATTTAATATTTCCTCAGCATTTTCATACATACTATTAAGCCCACAATTTAGTAAGAACATCTTTTATTTTCTGCTCGTAAATACCAATTAATTGCTTGGCTGATTGAACCAAGGCACGCTCGATTTCGATTTTTTGCACGATTTGCTGTTGGATTTCGGGAGACGGAAGCGGAATTTCAATCGTATTCAGGGCTTGTTGATTAAGCTTTGGTTGCGCCATTCCTGTTACCAAATTGCTAATATCAATTTGGTTGATGTATATCTCGACAAACTTCTGTGTAATGCTATTTCCAAATTTCAATATATGCGCGTGATTATTTATCCAAGATTTACCAGAAATAGAAAATGCGATAGGTGTGCTTCTGGCTAGTAAGTTAGCACCATCTTCGGAGATTAAAAGATAATCACCGTCAAAAATAAAATCGTCGACATAATCAACAATACCAGAGGCGCCATAGTACGGGTATTGCCCGCTTGAACGATCTGATTTAGTTACCGGCT
>MFRH01000079.1:0-7139 GCA_001783275.1 Candidatus Margulisbacteria bacterium GWF2_35_9 | reverse complement strand
CCATATGGATACCATGAAAAGCCTGTGTTCATTGGAGTTTGCGCCGTTTTTTGCCCACCGTTTTACCGGTATTTATCCGCTTGGAAAATTTTGAGCCCGAACGAAAGAATGCCTCTATCAACATGTTAGCTTAACTAATGAGAGTGTCTGCTTTGAACTGCCCTTCAATGTTTATTGGAAAAAACGGTGAAATTGACCACCTGATTTCAGTTTAAATTGACCACCGGTTGCCGGAGCAAATTGACCATGCGTTGCCGATTTGAATCGGCACAGGGTGGTCAGTTTGACCGGAATTTACAATTAACAAAATTATTAACAGAGAGGGATGAGACGTGAAAGATTGCGCTGTGAAGAAATTTAAAACCCCATTGCCATTGCTGGCAAAGGGGTAGAACCAAATCTACATCTTCCGATAGCTTATCTATTTTTAGAGCACTTTTTATGGTGCGCCAAAATAATCTGCTTTTCTTTTTTGGTCAAACATTTTATCCATTCAACTTTTTCCTTAAAAGAAAGATGTTCCACTTGCTTTAAAGGACAATTATCAAGTCGCTCAAGGACTGGACAATTATATGCAATCCCATAAATATTATTTTCTTTCAAGATGTGTGAACTAATTAACTTTATTTGCGATTGATAAAATTATGGACATGAAATAACATTCGATAATGCAGAGCATCCATTCTCATTAAAAGCTTCAACGGCAAAGTAGTATTCCTGACCTATTGTCAAACTTTTCAGTTCTAAGCTATTTTTGTCGTAAACCATCCATGAACTGTAAAGTTTGTCAGGCGCAATCCCCCAACGAACATTATAACCCTGGCAGTTTTGCTGTTTTTCCCATTGAACAGACACATCCCTGCGATCAATTTGACGACTTACCTTAAGGTTTTTTACCTGTTTGGGAGCTTGCCCTGTACCTTGTCCGAAAACACGTAAGTCAGAGATGGCCAAGTTTGGCATCGGGGCATGGATGTTTTTAAACCTAACATAGCGGACAACCTTTGGTTCTTCAAGTTCTATATAGTCATTAGGCACGTCCTTGAAATTTTTTCTCCGATTAACCAAAATATCCCAGACTTTACCGTCAACCGAACCTTCAACAATATACCTGTGATATAAACCAGGAACCTTCCCGTAGATTCCAGATTTAAAGTCGTGATAGTTCACCTGTATTGCATAGACTTTTCCCTGATTAATAAGATCAATCTCCAACCATTGATTCTCATCGTTTTGTTCAGCCAACCAAAAGCTTTTAACATTTTCATCCGTTACATTTGTTGAAACAAATCTATCTTTTGAAGATGAACTTTTAACCGGTTTTTTATACGAAAGAAGCATCCAACCTGTAAATTCCCCCTTCTTACCTGAATAATCAGGGGCATAATGAGGGTAGTCTCCAAAGGAGGTGTTTGAATACATCAACCCATCCTGATCAAAATAGGTCGGAAACATACAGATTCTGCGTTCCCAGTTCATGTTTGCCGAAAGAGCCATTGAAGCAAAATGCCAATAATGCCCGTCATTTGCGCGTACCGTACTCCCATGTCCTGCTCCATTCATAAAGCCTCCTGGTTTATACGAGATTGGATTGTTTTTAGCATAGTTGTAAGGACCCAACGGAGTCTCACCAACATAGACGCCATCCGCATAAACATTAAATTCTGTACCTGGCGCAGCATATTGCATGTAGTATTTCCCGTTGTGCTTTGTTAGCCAGGGGCCTTCAATGTAACCACCTAAAACCGTATCGGAATGGTTTTCACCAAAGCGTTCCCACCCATGTTTTTCAGGAACTAAATTGAAAAGTTCAACGGTTTTCTCATCAGCGATAAACCGCTTATTTTTATCCAATTTCTTTCCTCTAATTGGAAATTTATTAGACGAACCCCAAAACATGTATGCTTGTCCGTCATCATCGATAAAGAGGTCGGGGTCTTGTAAATTATTAAGGATTGAAGGCGTCGCTTTCCAATCCCCTTTTTTCGGATTATCGGTATAAAGAATACTCATACTTCCTGATGGATTACCAGTTACATAAAGTACCGAATCTTTGTAATTATGTGCTGCCGGTGCGTTTGAACCTTCGAAATACCATTTTTCAGGAGTAATGAAATTCCAGTTTAATAAGTCAGTCGAATGCCAGTATCCCATTGAACGAGTCACAAACATGTAATACTCGCCACGAAATTCAACTACAGCGGGATCAGCTCCTGATCGGTACGAAATGTCGAGATGCGAATTGTAAATCATGTAGGTGTAATCGATATTAATCGGATTGCACCAAGTGTTATTACGTGAAAACTGAGCTATTGCAGCGCTTACTGAAGACAGTAAAACGAAAGTGACTAAAAGAAGTTTTATTGAGTTTAGCTGTTTCATAATTTCTTTCCTATTTGCAATGTTCATCCGGAACTTCGTAATGCTTTTGCAAACGCTGAAGTTCCGATTTTAATTTCGAAGTGATTTTTTCTGTTCCTCTTCTTCCGGATATGTTGTTCATTTCGTGAGGATCCGATTTTAGGTCGAACAGTTCCCAATTATTCTCCTTATAAAAGTGAATTAGCTTATATCGGTCAGTTTTTATTCCGTAATGCGCCCTTACGCTATGGAATCCGGGAAATTCGTAATAGTGATAATACAAAGATTCGCGCCAGTTTTTCACGCTTTTATTTTCGAGTAGGGGTCTGAAAGAAACACCCTGCATTTCTTTTGGAATTTCGATTCCGCAATAATCGAGGAATGTGGGTGCAAAATCAATATTTTGAGTAAGTTTTGAAACTTTTTTTCCGGGATTTATCTTTCCCGGATAGCGCATCAACAGAGGCATAATCATCGATTCCTCATACATAAACCGTTTGTCGAACCAGCCATGCTCACCCAAATAAAAACCCTGATCAGTGGTATAAACTACAATCGTATTATCAGTCAATCCGTTTTTATCCAGATAATCCAGGATTTCGCCAACACTTTCGTCAACCGATTTGATGGTAGCCATATATTCTTGCATGTAGCGCTGGAATTTCCATATTGCCACGCTTTTCTCATCATTTTGGTCCAAATCAAAAAAGAGGTCGTTCTTTTCACGATAGGCTACCCGGTAGCGTTGCTTTTCATCCGAAGTCATCTTTCCCATAAAAACATGTGGCCACGGATCGAAACGAAGGCTGTCGCTTCCTCTTGATACAACCATTTTCAGGTCGTGACCTTCGTACATATCGCGATAAATATTCATTTTTTGATGCGAGGCTGCGTATCTTCCTTCATAATCATCGAAATAGTTTTCAGGTAAAGGGAAAACGGTATTGTCGTAAATATTATAATGCCTTTCAGCCGGAACCCAATTTCGGTGAGGCGCTTTGTGGTGCATCATCAGGAAAAAAGGTTTCTCTTTGTCTCTCCCGCTAAGCCACTCCTTTGTAAAATCAGTGATCAGATCGGTCACGTAGCCCGGATAACGCGTGGTATCTTTTTCGGTGATGAAATCTGGATTATTATACTCTCCCTGATCATTTAGAATTTTCCAGTAATCGAATCCTGTTGGTTGCGAAATCAGGTGCCATTTGCCTACAATTGCTGTTTCATAACCATTACGCTGCAAAATCTTTGGCAATGTTTCCTGTGATCCGTCAAAACTCTTGTTTGAATTCTGCATGAATCCATTTAAATGACTGTGTTTGCCGGTCAGTATGGCTGCACGACTCGGACCACAAATCGAATTACCGCAGTAATTGGCAGTAAAGAGCGCCCCATGTTTTGCCAGCCTGTCGATGTTGGGTGTGGATGCGAGTTTCGAAAGCGAATGACCGTAGGCACTTATCGCCTGAACCGCATGGTCGTCTGACATGATGAAGATTATATTTGGCCTTTTCACCTCACCATTGTGGGAAGCCTGGCCCAAAATGGGAAGAAGTCCCAGACAAACTGATATTTCCTTAATGTATTTGAATTGTTTCATATTTATTGATTTACACTTCCTGAATTTAAATCAACCAAATAATGATGCGATTTCCCTGGATGATATTTTTTCTCCCAGGTCGAGAATGTTTTGACGTCTATCAGGCTCTTTCTGGTATCGATTTCCACGATCCGCAGATACCCATTCCCGCCCCGAATACTGTTATCAACTCCACGTTGAAAATTGGTAAGGATTTGAACTACACGATTGCCTTTTTCTCCTTGGCTCACCAGCAAACCTGTTCCAGATTTCAGGACATGGCCACTAAAAACGGCTACAATATTGGCATGTTTTGATGCGAGTTTTTCCCAAATCTGTTCACCATCGTTCACCGTGTCGATGGTATCTTTCCCAATTCCATACGATTGTGGCCTCCACCAGTCGCCATTTCCCATGCGGGTACTATCTAGATAAAGATAGGCATGAGTGCTTAAAATCACTTTTTTATCCTGATTTTCGCTGACCACTTTATTTGCCCAACGCAATACCTTGTCACTTGGGCCGAAAGCCAGTGAAAGGATCAGCCATTCGGTTTTTCCGGTTTTCAGCAAATGATAACGGTTATCCATTTTCCCTTTTTCAAAGCAGAAAGAGGAATCGGTTTGCGGAACCGGAAAATATTTGTTGCCCAGAGTACTTTCACGTGTATCTGCAAACATACCGGGCTTGCTGCCCATATCATGATTTCCCAGTGCTATGGAATATGGTACTTTTAGTTTTTCAAAATTTTTACGGGCAACGTACCATTCCACTTCACGGTTATCCTGGGTTACATCGCCCAGGTGAATTACAAAATCAACTTTCTTTCGCTGTTTCGCCATCCATTCGAATTGATTTTCCATCACTTCAGGATGCGATTCCAGGTAGGTTTGGGTATCGGGAACCACGAGAAACCTGGTGATTTGTTTACTGCCAGTACAAGAAGAAAGCACTGTCAGAAAAAGCAGAAGGTATGTTGCCTGTATTCTTATCATTGCTATTCAGGTTTATTTTAAATGTGGACTTTTAAATCCCAACTTTTTTAATCCATTCTGAACATCCGGATGGCTCATAAACAGGTTCCATATCAGTTGCGAGCGGTAATTTTCAATCATCACCACAATCGGCCCCTGGTCGATTGCCAGATACGACTCTGCATACCAATCGGCAGTTGGATTAAAGGCATCTTTAAATCCGTATTCGCCCCAAAGTTTACCTCCAAGTTCTTCATAGAAATAGCGCAGGGCTTCCATCGAATATTCAGGAGTGTATGGGAACGAAGAGAGTGCCGCTGTTGGGGTAATCACACCCCGGTCGTTTGAAGGCGAATGAGCCGAATACCCTTTGTCGCCGTCGCTGGCCGTCAGTCCCCAGCATTTGGAGCTGTAGCCTTTGTACTTGTTTGGGTTCAGAATGCAATGCTGCCGGTTGATCAGCGTGTGGTTGACCATCTGCTCCCAGTAATCGGCATAATTATCTTTTAACCCGCGGGGATCAATCCCCATGTAAGAATAGTGGGTAAAAAACAGCGGTCCACCAAAATCGGTTCCTAGCGGAAGTTTTATTCCGTAGAACTCCTTTTTGTTCAAAAATACCCGGCTTTGAGCCCAACCTTTATGGTAAACCGATTCTTTTACAGGATAAGTAGGCGACGAAGCTGCCAAAATATAGGCAATGTGGCACTCGTTGTGTCCTTTGAGCTGATGGTTCATTGCCCAGCCATTATTGGGTGACCAATGCCAGTACAACACATCTTCACCACCCTTTGTAAACCAATCCCATTCGGCCTGCCGCCAAAATCGATTGATAATCCCTCTGATGTTATTTTCTTTGGGAGAATTATTTGAAAAATATTGATGTGCTGCAAGCAGTCCTTCGAACATGAAAGCCGATTCAACCAGATCAGCGCCATCATCTTTACGGCTGAAACGAAAGGTCTGACCGGTTTCTCCGTTCATCCAGTGTGGCCATATTCCGTGAAAACTATCAGCTTTTTTATCGAGAAAAGTCAGGATTTTCAACATCCTTTCAATGCCTTCGTCCCGTGTAATGAATTTGCGTTCGATTCCCACAATAATTGCCATTACGCCAAACCCCGAGCCACCGGTAGTAACTACTTTTCCTTCGGATGCAGAATTGCTTCGTTCGTGTGCCAAACCGCTTACCGGATGGGCAAAATCCCAGAAATAGCGGAATGTTTGTTTCTGGACTAGCGTGAGCAATTCTTCATCGCTTAATTTCTTGGTTGTTTTCGCCTGACTGTATGCTGTATAGTTCCACACAGAAATCAGCAACAGTAATATTATCGATATTTTTTTCATCGTGTTATTTTTGAGGATTAGTTTCCAAAATGAAATACCAATGGCTGTCAGAAGGGAAGATCTGATAAATTCGAGAACCTAAAATATTGCGGTTCAAGTCCCTTCAGACAGCCATGGTAATATTCTTAGTTTTGAGTCAATGCTCCAAAAGTCAAGTCAATCTGGGTTTGAGGAATCAGAAATTTGCTGTGCTTTGTTATATCAAAACTGGTTGTGACGGTTTCTCCGGCACCGTTCACAAAGGTTTTCAGTGCCAAATTGGCATATCCGGGAACAACTTTATCGGCCCGGATAATATCGAAGAAACGGTGACCTTCGGTGGCCAGTTCAATGCGACGTTCTTTCCAGATTAGCAAACGCAAAGCTGCTTTATCGCGTTCAGTGATTTTTGGAAGCGGAGTTGTTCCGTCAACATATTCCACATTTCCACGGGCGCGCTTACGGACCATTTCTAGTTTAGCCAGCGCATCGTCGGTTTCGCCCAATTCGTTACAGGCTTCAGCATAAATAAGTAAAACATCGGCAAAACGAAGATAAGCAAGGTTGCAACTCATCTTCCCATACGCTCCGGTATTCCAGTAACTTTTTGGCCAGATAGTCTTTTTGTAGGCCATCGGTGCATTGATCAGGTCGAGTTTTACCACACCATGTCCTTCCACGTTTTCCCCGTCAACAAAAATAGTGGCTTCTCTGCGAGGATCACCTGTTTCGTAGGCATTATACAACTCTTTAGATGGAGAACCAAATGCCCAGCCAAACGATTTACTATTGGTTGAACGTACCCCCTGCCATTTCACAAATTCGCTGTTGATGTTCCTGCTTGTTTCAGCTCCCCACCAAAATTGTCCGGCGATCATGATCTCCGATGCGTACATGGCTTC
>MFRH01000078.1:33864-38580 GCA_001783275.1 Candidatus Margulisbacteria bacterium GWF2_35_9 | reverse complement strand
CTGGTAAGATGAAACATTTAGGACGTAGACCTCATGTAAGAGGATCTGCAATGAATCCAAACGATCACCCACATGGTGGTGGAGAAGGTAAGTGTCCAATAGGTCATCCTGGTCCATTATCACCAACTGGTGTACCTGCGCTAGGATATAAGACACGAAATAAGAAAAAACATACTGAAAAATACATTATCAGTCGTAAGAAGAAATAGTGAATGAGGAGAATATAATATGTCACGATCATTAAAAAAAGGATTGTTTGTGGATGACCATTTACTTAAAAAAGTAAAAGTAGTTAAAGAAACAAGCGATAAAAAAATTATTAAAACATGGTCACGAAGATCAATGATTATTCCAGATATGATTGGTTTAACTTTAGCAATACATAATGGAAGAAAACATATACCAATATTTATATCGGACAATATGATCGGACATAAACTTGGAGAATTTGTTCATACTAGATTATACCGTGGACATACAAGTAAAAATAAATAATTAGAGGATGAAAAATGGATGTAACAACAACTATAAAATATGTAAGAATATCTCCAACAAAACTCAATAGAGTAATTAAGGAAATAGTTGGAAAGAATGTTAGTGATGCTTTAATTATACTTAAATTTCTTCCACAAAAAGGAGCTGAGTTGATTTATAAAGCTCTCCATTCAGCGAAAAGTAATGCAGTTAACAACTATCAAATGACAGAACAAGAATTAGTTGTTAAGGAAGGGTACATTGGTCAGGCATTAATAATGAAAAGATTTAGACCGATGAGTAAAGGTAGATCAGGTAAAATACAAAAAAAATTATCACATATAACGATAACGTTAAATGAAGGGAGCAGTCATGGGGCAAAAAACTAGTCCTATTGTTTTTAGATTAGGTATCATAAAAGATTGGGAGAGTAATTGGTACTCTGATAAAAATTATGCTGCTTTATTACTCGAGGACAAAAAAATAAGAGATATAATCACCGCAGAATGTGCTAGAGCTGGATTAACAAGCATTAAAATTAGAAGAAAAACAAAGAATACTGAAGTAACAATTAAAGCTGCAAGACCTGGGATTATAATTGGAAAAAGCGGTACAGAAGCAGATAAACTTAAAAGTAAAATAATTAAAATTACAAAGAATAAAGATATCGCGATAATGGTTGTAGAAGAGAAGCAAGTTGATCTTAGCGCACCAAATTTAGCATACAATATTGCTAAACAATTAGAAAAACGAGTAGCATTTAGAAGAGCAATGAAGCAAGCCGTAACGCGATCAATGAGAGCTGGAGCTCAGGGTATAAAAATACTTTGTGCTGGAAGATTGGGTGGTGCTGAAATTGCGCGAACAGAATGGTATAGAGAAGGAAAAGTACCTCTTCATACAATTCGTGCTGATATTGATTATTCTAATTATGAGGCACTTACTATATATGGAAAAATTGGAATAAAAGTATGGGTTTATAAGGGTGACATTATGCCTCAACGTGGAGTTAAGGAGGAGGTAGTATAATGTTAATGCCGAAAAAAACTAAATATAGAAAACAAATGCGGGGAAGAAGAAAAGGAACTGCATATCGAGGATCTAAAATATCTTTTGGAGAATTTGGATTACAAGCATTAGATAATGATTGGATTACTGGAAGACAAATAGAAGCTGCCAGAAGAGCAATGACTCGACACATTAAAAGAGATGGTCGAATTTGGATAAGAGTATTTCCTGATAAACCAGTTACAAAGATACCTGCTGAAACACGTATGGGTAAAGGAAAAGGATCGCCTGAATATTTCGTATCGGTTGTACGTAAAGGAACAATTTTATTTGAAATAGCGGATGTTCCAGTTGAATTAGCAAAGGAAGCGATGAGGCTTGCGGCTCATAAATTACCGATAAAAACAAAGTTTATTGAGAAGATGGAGATAGAAATATGATTACGAAATATTCAGAAATTTCAAAGATGACAAAAGAAGATGTGTTAAAGAAAATACGAGAAAAGAATAAAGAAATAGTTGATATAAGATTTCAATTAGTAGCTAGTCAAATAAAAAATGTAAAAACGGTTAAAACAATAAAAAGAGAAATAGCGAAAATGAATACGTTTTTAAAAACAATTGAAGGTGATAAATAATGACTGAAGAAAGAAACAAGCGTAAAGTTAGGATTGGAATTGTTGTAAGCGATAAGATGGATAAAACTGTCGTAGTAAAATTAGAGCGAACCACAACGCATCCAAAGTATAAAAAAATTATTAAACAAACCATCAGAGTACAAGCGCATGATGAAGAAAATAAGTCTAAAACAGGTGATCATGTAACAATAATGGAAACGCGCCCTTTAAGTAAATTAAAAAAATGGCGAGTAATAAATAATTAGAAGGGTAAATAATTATGATTCAACAAGAAACAAGATTAACGATAGCAGATAACTCAGGTGCAAAAAAAATATTATGTATAAGAGTATTAGGCGGGACAAGAAGAAAATATGCTTATGTAGGTGATGTAATAATTGGAGCAGTGAAGAGTGCTATTCCTAATACACAAATTAAAAAAGGCGAAGTAGTTAGAGCGGTTGTTGTAAGATGTAAGATGCCAATAAAGAGAAAAGATGGTTCAATAATAAGATTTGATGATAATGCTGCTGTTATAATTAATGACCAAGGCATTCCAAAAGGAACAAGAATATTTGGGCCGATAGCTAGGGAATTAAGAGATAAAGATTACCAAAAGATAATATCATTGGCACCTGAAGTGGTGTAAAGTAGGAGAAATAAGTGAAAAAGATAAAGAAGAATGATGAAGTAATTGTTATAACAGGTAAAGATAAAGGCAAAAAATCGAAAGTGCTTTCGGTATTACCAGAAAAGGGTAAATTATTTGTCGAAAAAGTAAACGTTGTAAAAAAACATACTAAACCAGGACAAGGTACACCTGGTGGAATCATTGATAAAGAGAAACAAATTGATGTTTCCAACGTAATGTTAATTTGCAACTATTGTAAAAAACCTGTAAAAGTTACATTTGAAATAGTTAATGATAAAAAGTATAGAAAATGCAAGAGTTGCGGAGAATTGATAGACAAAAAATAAGTAAGGAGTTATGAAGTGGCAGCTAAAACCGTAATAGATTTAAAAGATATGTATAAAAATGTAGTAATGAAAAAACTTCAAGAGAAGTTTAATTATAAAAATGTTCATCAAATTCCTAGAATTGAAAAGATAGTTATCAACAGAGGAGTTGGTGAAACAATTAGTAATTCAAAAGCAATACAATCAACTATTGAGGAATTTGAATTGTTATTCGGACAAAAGCCAATTGTCCTTACAGCTAAAAAATCAATTGCCGGATTTAAGTTAAGAGAAGGCATGAAAATTGGATGTAAAGTGACCTTACGTTCAGATAAGATGTATTTATTTTTAAATAAATTAGTGAATGTAATTCTACCTAAAATTAGAGACTTTCGTGGCGTTTCAAATAAGGCATTTGATAAAGAGGGAAATTACACATTGGGTATAAGAGAGCAATTAATATTTCCTGAAATCAACTTTGATAAAGTTGATAAAGCGAGAGGGTTTAATATTTCTTTTGTAACAAACACGAAAAGTATTGAAGAATCTAGTGAACTACTGAGGCTTTTAGGGATGCCTTTTAGAAGAAACTAAGGAGAATATACGTAAATGGCTAAAAAATCAATGGTAGTGAAAAATGAAAAAAAGAAAAACATGCCGATTCAATATAGAAGAAGATGTAGTATTTGTGGAAGACCTAGAGGACATTTAAGAAAATTTGGAATATGTAGAATATGTTTGAGAAAACTGGCTTACGAAGGTAAATTGCCAGGTGTAAAAAAGTCGAGTTGGTAGAGGAGGAGTAATAGATGAGCGTTTCAGATCCAATTGCAGATATGATTTGTGTGATTAAAAATGGATATAAAGTAAAAAAAGATAGTATAGAAGTACCTTACTCAAGAATGAAAATGGATATTTCAAAAATTCTTCATGAGGAAGGATACCTAGTAAATCTTGAAAAAGTAGAAAATGATGGAAAGCCAATAATCAAATTATTATTAAAATATGATAAATATGGTAAATCCGTAATAAGTGAAATGAAAAGAAATAGTACTCCAGGAAGAAGGGTCTATGTCGCGAAAAAAGATATTCCAAAGGTAAAAAATGGTTTTGGAATATTAATATTATCAACAAATAAAGGTGTATTAACAAATTTAAAAGCTAGGCAAAATAATGTCGGAGGAGAAATCCTCTGCGCAATATGGTAGCAGTTTTAGGAGATAATAATGTCAAAAGTTGGAAAAAAACCGATTGAATTAAATAGCACAGTACAAGTACAGATATCAAAATCATCTGTTAATGTTAAAGGACCAAAGGGTGAGTTATCTTTAACGATACATACAAATAAAATATATGTTGAGCAAAAAGATAATTGTTTGTTCGTACAACGAACAACAGATGATATAGAGGCTAAAGCATGTCACGGTCTATATGGTTCATTAATAAGGAACATGGTTAAGGGAGTAACAGAAGGATTTGAAAGAAGATTAGAGTTAGTGGGTGTTGGTTATAGAGCACAAAAAAATGGTGACGGAATAACGTTACAATTAGGTTATTCTCATCCAATAGAATTTAAAGCGGTTGATGGAATAAAGATAACAGCAGAAAATGATACGAACATATTAATACAAGGTATTGATAAACATATTGTTGGCCAAGTT
>MFRH01000078.1:19274-33854 GCA_001783275.1 Candidatus Margulisbacteria bacterium GWF2_35_9 | reverse complement strand
GAAGTCCTGAGCCTTATAAAGGTAAAGGAGTAGAATACAAGGAAGAACATGTAAGAAGAAAAGCTGGAAAAGCAGGAAAGGCATAGGAGTGAGTAATGAAAAGATTTGATAAAAGAATTAAAGGAACAAAAGAAAGACCAAGATTAGTAGTTACAAGAACTTTAAGTAGTGTATATGCTCAAATTATTGATGATGAAGCTGGTAATACAATTTTTGGAATATCAAGTAAGAGCTTAAAAGAAGGCAGAGGAAATAAGATCGTTGCTGAAAAAGTAGGCGAATTATTGGCTGAAAAAGTTTTAAAACTCGGCATTAAAAAAGTTGTATTTGATAGAGCCGGTAAAATTTATCATGGTAGAATTAAAGCTGTAGCAGACGGTGCGAGAAAAAAAGGATTAGAGTTCTAAATATTTAATTGAGGAGCAAGGTAAATAATGGAAAAATACGCAACTGAATTTATTGAAAAAATAGTACAGATCAGAAGAGTAACAAAGGTCGTAAAAGGTGGAAAGAGATTAGCTTTTCGTGCAACTGTTGTGGTTGGAGATGCAAATGGTAATGTTGGCGTAGGTGTATCGAAAGCGAAAGAAGTTCCAAGTGCTATTAAAAAAGCAATTACAGTGGCTAAAAGACAAATGATTAAAATTGAGGTAATTAATGGTACAATTCCTCATGAAGTAATTGGTAAATTAGGGGCAAGTAGAATATTTTTAAAACCAGCGCCTAAAGGAACAGGTGTAATCGCAGGTGGAGTAGTTCGATTAGTATTAGAATTAGCCGGTATCCATAATATAGTAACAAAATCTCAGGGAGCATCATCAATAATAAATAATGCTTTCGCAACAATAGATGGATTAAAACAATTAATGGATTTATCAGCTACAAAAACAAAACGCGGAATTGATGTTTCAGTTAGATTTGTCCAATAGAATAAAGTTAAAAAGGTGAAATAATATGGATTTAGCAAATCAAGTAGGATTTAAAAATGCAACACAAAAAAGAAAAAGAGTTGGCAGAGGAGAAGGTTCTGGTCTAGGGAAAACTTCTGGTAGAGGAAGTAAAGGTGCTAACAGTAGAAGTGGTTCTGGAACACGTCTAGGATTTGAAGGTGGCCAAATGCCATTGTATAGAAAATTACCTAAACTTAGAGGATTTAAAGCTCTTGAAGCAAAAGATTATGAAGTTGTAACATTAGCAAAAATTGAGAAGTGTGCTAAGGACGTAGTTGATATAAATGTTTTAAAAAAACTAGGATTATTGAAAAAATCTGTTAAGAAAATTAAAGTATTAGCTTCTGGGGAACTAACTAAATCAGTAAAAGTCAAAGCAAATTATTTTTCAAAAAATGCGGTTGAGCTTATAGAAAAAGCAGGTGGTAAGACCGAGGTAGTTGATGGCCAATAATTATTCAGCAGTTTTCAAGATTGAAGATTTACAGAAGAAACTTGCATTTACTCTAATTATTATATTTATATTCAGATTAGGTATTTATATTCCAATATCCGGATTAGATTTAGACAAACTATCATCATTATTTGGTTCTGGAGGAGTACTAGGATTTGTAAATTTATTTTCAGGTGGAGCACTAGAAAGATTTTCAATTTTTGCTCTTGGAATAATCCCGTATATTAATGCTTCAATTATTATGCAATTATTAACCGTCTTATATCCTGCTCTAAAAGAAACCCAAGAAGAAGGTGAGCAAGGTAGAAAAAAAATTCAGCAATATACTAGGTACCTTACTATTGTCATTGCTACGATACAATCAATTGGTATAACCGTTGGACTAAGAGGCATGTTAACGCCCTCAACTAGTTTTGTTCCATTTTTAATATTTTCAGTAGTTGCATTAGTCGCGGGTACATCGTTAGTAATGTGGCTAGGAGAACTTATTACAGAAAAAGGAATAGGTAATGGTGCAAGTATCATAATATTTGTTGGGATTATTGGTGCAATGCCTTCTTATATTAATCAAACGATCACCTTAGTTAAAGGTGGAATACCAATATATAATGTAATATTACTTTTAGCGGTACTAATGTTAGTTATGGTGGGAATTGTAATCGTACAAGAAGCGCAACGAAATATTCCTGTGCAGTATGCTAAGAGAGTTGTTGGCCGTAAAATGTATGGTGGACAAAATACATACTTGCCTATGAAAATTAATCAAGGTGGAGTTATTCCAATTATTTTTGCGTCTTCTGTTTTATCTGTACCAATTATGATTATACAGTTTATACCTAGCTTATCTCCCATTAGTAAATGGGTTGGCTATGGTACAATATTTTACCTTCTAGTTTTTTCCGGATTGATATTCTTTTTTACTTTTTTTTATACGGCAATTACTTTCAATCCGAAAGATATCTCTGATAATATTAAAAAATATGGTGGTTTTATATTAGGTGTAAGGCCAGGAAAACCGACCGCTGATTATTTAGACAAAGTAACATCAAGATTAGCTTTTGTTGGTGCATCATTTTTAGCTATTATATCAATATTACCAATGATCGCTGCAAATATAACTCATGTCACAACATTTATTGGATTAGGTGGTACCGCTCTTCTAATTATGGTAGGAGTGGCAATTGATATTATTAGACAGATTGAATCAATATTATTAGCAAATAAATATGATAAGTTAGTGAGGTAAATTAATAATGAAAAAAGTATTATTACTTGGAGCCCCTGGTTCCGGAAAAGGTACACAAGCAAAATATTTAGTTGATGAATTTTCTTTTAAACATATTGCAATGGGAGATATTTTAAGACAAGAAGTTGCTGATGAAACAGAGTTAGGAAAAGAGGCAAAGAGTTATATGAATCAAGGAGCATTGGTTCCTGATGATGTTGTAAATAACATTGTTTTAAATAAGCTGCAATCAATGGCAAACACATCTTATTTACTTGATGGTTTCCCACGAACAATTCCACAAGCCAAATTTTTAGAGGATAATGGTGAAGCATTTGATCTAGTTATTTATTTCCACATCACACTAGAAAGAGTACTTGATAGAATGTCCGGAAGATTAACCTGCAAGACTTGTGGTGCTAGTTTTCATAAAAAATACAATAAGCCCACCAAAGAAAATATATGTGATAACTGTGGAGCAACATTGATTGTTAGGGATGATGACAAGCCTGAGACTGTTAAAAAACGCTATGAAACATACATAAATCAAACTGAACCGTTATTGAGTCATTACAATAAATTTAATATCGTTTTTGAGGTCAATGCTGAAGATGATATTAATATTATTCAGGAAAAAATAAAAGAAAGGATTATTAGAAAATAGTGTTTGTCAGCAATGGCAATATCTGTTAAACTAATTAACCGTTTTAGAGGTAAATCATGGGTAAAGATGTAATAGAAGTTGAAGGTGAAGTAATTGAAGCATTGCCAAATGCTGTGTTTCGAATTAAGCTTGACACTGGGCAAGAAATGTTAGCACATGTCTCTGGTAAAATAAGAAAGCATTTTATCAGAATATTATTAGGTGATAGGGTAAGAGTAGAGTTATCACCATATGATTTAACCCGTGGAAGAATAACATATCGTTTAAAGTAAAGGACTAAATATGAAAGTAAGAACATCAGTAAAGAAAATATGTCCAAAATGTAAACAAATAAAACGTTTTGGCAAAGTTATGGTAATTTGTGAAAATCCAAAACACAAACAAAGACAAGGATAAGGAAGGGAAATATGCCAAGAATATCAGGTGTGGACATACCAAGAAATAAAAGAATAGTTATAGCTTTAACATACATATACGGTATAGGTAATAGTATAAGCAAAAAGATATGTGCGTCAATTAATTTAGATGAAAATATAAAGGCGCAGGATTTAGCGGAAGGTGAAGTTGTTAAAATCCGTGATGAAATAAAAAAGTATCTTGTTGAAGGTGATTTAAGACGTGAAATCTCTTTGAATATAAAAAGATTAATGGAGATTGGAAGTTATAGAGGGATTAGGCATAAACGTAAATTACCATGTAGAGGACAAAGAACAAAGACGAATGCAAGAACAAGAAGAGGCGTAAAGAGAACAGTTGCAGGCAAGAAAATAGCGGTTAAATAATAAGTAGAGGTGTAATTTTATGGTTGCAAAAAAAAGAACGGTTGTGAAAAAGAAAAAGATTAAAAAGAATGTGGCTAATGGAGTAGCACATATAAAGTCAAATTTTAATAACACAATTATTACATTAGCGGATTTAGATGGGAATGTAATATCAAGTTGTAGTTCAGGTGTTGTTGGATTTAAAGGATCAAAGAAAGGTACCCCATTTGCAGCGCAATCAGCTGCAGAAAAAGCTGCATTAGCTGCGAAAGAACATGGAATGATGCAAGTAGATGTTTTTGTTAAGGGGCCTGGTCCGGGAAGAGAAACGGCGATAAGAGCAATACAGGCAGCAGGAATAGAAGTTATATCAATTAAAGATGTAACACCTATTCCACATAATGGTTGCCGACCACCAAAAAGAAGACGAGTTTAGGTAGCTGAAAGGAGAATCGTAGTATGGGATTATATAAAGGTCCATCTTGTAAGTTGTGTAGAAGAGAAGGCGTTAAGCTTTTCTTAAAAAGTGATAAGTGTGAAACTGCTAAATGTCCACTTGGAAAAAGAAGTTATCCTCCTGGACATAATGGTCCGTTATATAGAGGAAAGTTATCAGAATATGCTATTCGATTAAGAGAAAAACAAAAGGCTAAGAGATATTACTATATTAGCGAAAGTCAATTTAAAAAATATTATGAAGTGGCTTTTAAACAACACGGTGATACAGGTGAAGAACTATTACAACTTGTTGAATCAAGATTAGATAGTATCGTATTTAGATCAGGACTCGTTTCAACTAGAAGAAGTGCTCGGTTGATGGTGAAACATGGCCATTTTCTAGTAAATAAAAAGAAAGTTGATATTCCTTCTTTTATTGTGAAAGTGAATGACGTAGTATCAGTTAGAGAAAAATCTATTAAAAAATTTGAAGTACAAATTGAAAAAGCAAAAACAAACAAAACTTCAAGTTGGGTAACTGCAAATTATGATACAAATGAGTATGTTTATAACCAGATTCCTAAACGGGAAGATTTGGATGTGCCAATTAATGAGCAGTTAATCGTTGAGTTTTATTCTAGATAAAATAATTTAAGGAGGCTCATAGAGTGAGGTTAAATACAAAAGTTCAAGTAAGTAATGAAGACAATGGCTGCTATGCAAAGATAGTTATGGATCCATTGGACAAAGGATATGGGATTACACTCGGTAATTCAATGCGTAGGGTATTATTAAACTCCTTAGAAGGATCATCAGTAACAACAATTAAGATAGATGGTGTTGCACACGAATTTGGAACTATTGAAGGTGTAAAAGAGGATCTATTAAATATTATTCTTAATATAAAAGGGATCATTCTTAAATCTCATACTGCAGACGTTAAAATTCTTCGTATTGATGCAAAGAAAAAGGGCGAAGTAACTGCAGGAGATATTATAACAGATGCTGATATAGAGATTGTTAATAAGAATCATAAGATTGCTACTATAACAGCTGATAATGTTTCTTTTAAAATGGATTTGAGGGTTGAAAGGGGTGTTGGTTATCGATTAGCAGAACAAAATCACTATGAAGATATGCCAATAGGGACGATTCCAATCGATTCTAACTTTACTCCTATTTTAAAAGTTAATCATAGTGTTATGGACACACGTGTTGGTAATAGAACAGACTTAGATAAATTGACTATGGAAATATGGACAAATGGTAGTATCGATGCAGAAGAAGCAGTTGAAAAGTCTTCTAAAATTTTGATTGATAGTTTTAGTTTATTTACTGATTATAAGCATGTAGTGCCATTGGCACCTGTATTGCTCGAAGAAAGTAAAGCAACAGGAGCAGAAATGGATATGGATTTAACAATTGAAGATTTAGAATTATCTGCCAGATCTTCAAATTGTTTAAGAAAAGCTGGAATTGCAAAAGTATCAGAATTAGTTGTAAAACCAATGAAAGAGTTAATGAAGATAAAAAACTTTGGGAAAAAATCAGCTGATGAAATAAATGATAAACTAGAGCAATATGGTTTGAAGTTAAAGGACGAATAGATTGGAGTAGCTATGAGACATCGTAATGGAAATAAAAAATTAGGATTACCAACTGACCAAAGATTAGCTCTTATTACAAATGGAGCAAAATCATTGTTCACATATAAGCAGATCAAAACAACAACTTTACGAGCTAAGCAAATAAGTCGTTATGCTGAACGAATTATTACAAAAGCCAAGAAAGATAATGTTACAGCAAGAAGAGAAGTAATGAAAATGATTAATGATCCAAAGGTTTTAAAAATAATATTTAATGATATAGCCCCACAGTATAAAGAAACACCCGGTGGCTATACAAGAATAATTAAATATGGGATACGTCGTGGCGATGCTGCGAGTGTATCAGTACTTGAGTTAGTATAAGCGTATATATCTAAAGATGAGAGCTTTAAAAATAACGGTCCGTTATGATGGGACAAGTTATTTTGGCTTTCAAAAGCAGAAGAACGTTGTAACTCTTCAAGAAATATTTGAAAAGGGTCTACAAAAGATATATGACACTAAAATTAAGATTCAATATGCTGGACGAACTGACAAAGGAGTTCATGCAAAGTGTCAGGTAATATCTTATTCCGATAATGGAAAAATCCCAACTGATAAGCTTTATAGGATGTTAAAGAAGCATTTATCTGGGGTATTCCAAATTGTATCGGTTATAGAAACTAAAGAAGATTTCGATCCGAGAAGACATGCTAGTTACCGTGAGTATGAATACTTAATTTATGATGGCATTCAAGATATTTTTCTGGATAGATATATGCAATTTGTCCCAAGCTTTGATTATGAAATAGTTAACGAATCTATTAAAGGACTAATCGGTAGAAAAGATTGTATTGCAATATGTTATAACCCAGAGCAATATCAAAATACGATAATAGATATATATAAAGTTGAAATAAAGAAAGATAACTATAAGATGTTCAATTGCGAAGGAAATGTTTTCAAGTTTACGATTGTTGCAAGTTCTTTTTTGCAACATATGGTTAGAAAAATTGTTGGATTAATACTAGAGGTTAATAACAAAAAGATAACTATCGAGGAATTTAAAAAAATAATCAATGGTGATATGCCATTTAACTGGGCAATGGCTCCAGCGAAGGCACTGTTTTTAAGTGATATAACATATAATTAGAAGAGAGGAATGTAAGATGAGGAATAAGTACGATACACATTATGTAAGAGCAGATGAAATAAATAGAGATTGGGTGATTGTTGATGTAGCATCTTTGAACCTTGGAAGAGCAGCATCTAAGATAGCTGCCTTATTGCGAGGAAAAAATAAAGTATTATTTCAACCAAGTGTCGATGTTGGCGATAATGTTATCGTTATCAATGCATCAAAGATAAATGTTTCTGGAAATAAACTTAAGAATAAGATATATTTTTGGTATACTGGTTTCCCTGGAGGGATCAAAGAGAAAAATTTTGAAAAAATGCTAGCTGATGATCCCGATCGAGTAATGCGATTAGCGATTAAAAGAATGTTGCCAAAAGGTAGAATTGGTAGAGCAATGTTAACAAAACTTCATATTTATGCTGGGCCGACACATAAGAATGAAGCACAGAAACCAAAACAAATAAATTTATAATTAGGAGAGGTCTTCATGGCAGAGGAAGTAAAGAAAATGAACAAAGTAAGATACTATGCAACTGGTAAAAGAAAGACATCAATAGCTAGAGTATGGCTAGTGTCTGGTAGTGGGGAAATTGTTATTAATGACCAAAAATTGGAAGAAATAAATGGTCCATTTTCATTAAAAACTTATGTTATTAAGCCATTAGTATTAACAAATACTAGAGATCGATATGATGTAAAAGCTACTGTTAAAGGTGGCGGGACTACAGGTCAAGCTGAGGCAGTAATGTATGGTATTGCTAAAGTATTAAATAATGTGTCAGAAGAATATCGCCGCATATTAAAAACTGAAGGATTGTTAACTCGAGATTGCCGAATTGTTGAACGTAAAAAGTATGGCAAAAAGAAAGCCAGAAAAGGCACTCAATATCGTAAACGATAGTTTTTGAGACAATAACAACGAATCCAAGACATAATTATAACTAGTAAAAAACAGTTATTCTGTTAAGGTACTTATGGTGGGCGCATTTTATATTAACAATATAAATGGCTTTGGAGGTATGGATTGAATAAGCTGAAAATACTAATTAGCGATAAAATATCAGAAAAAGGGATAGATATTATTAGAACCCTTTTTCAAGTTGATATAAAACCCGGATTAACTGAGACTGAATTAATTGATATTATTAAAAATTATGATGCCCTTATTGTAAGAAGCGAAACAAATGTTACCTCTAATATTATACATGTTGCAAATCGATTAAAGATTATTGGTCGTGCAGGAGTGGGTGTTGATAATATCGATGTAGGCGCTGCGACGAAAAAAGGAATAATAGTTGTTAATTCACCAGAAGGCAACACAATAGCTGCTGCAGAGCATTCATTCGCAATGATGTTAGCAATAACACGTAATATTCCAAATGCTCATAATAGTATACAAAAAGGAGAGTGGAATAGAGGTCTCTTCACTGGAATTGAATTGTATGGAAAAACTCTAGGTGTTGTAGGCCTTGGAAAAATTGGGCAAAGAGTATCAAAATATGCTTTAGGAATGGGTATGAATGTTATTGGATATGATCCTTATATAAATTCAGGACTTTCTACAAAAGTAGGAATAAATACAATAAAATTAGATGAGCTATTAAGAAATGCAGATATAATAACGTTTCATATTCCTTTGACAAATGAAACAACGAATTTAATTGATAAAAAAAAGTTCAATATAATGAAAACTGGTGTATTTATAGTAAATTGCGCAAGAGGTGGCATTATTGTAGAAAAAGATTTGAGAGATGCTGTTGTAAATGGTAAAGTCAGTGGAGCAGCAGTCGACGTATTTAGCAACGAACCAATCAAAAAGGACAATGTTCTTTTAGGTCTTGATAGAATAATAACCACTCCACATATTGGAGCAGCTACGAAAGAAGCAAAGATTAATGTTGCAATCGATGTAGCAGAACAAGTAAGAGATGTCTTGCTGGGTGGAGTTGCTAGGTCTGCTGTAAACACACCAAATTAAAGGTCTATTAGTCGTTCAATATTTATTCAAAATGATTTACTTTTATTGATCATCAATGCAAAATTAAAAAAAACTTCTTTCTATTATATTTAAAATCGTTCAAAATCAAGTAGTTAGCTGTTGTGCGGTTGCATTTTATTTATATCTCAATATAATAGTAATATGCTAAAAAAATTAAATTCCTATAAAACTAAATATTCAATCATTATTTCTTGCTTATTTGCGCTAATGCTTGGTACAGCATTGTATATGTTTTTCAACATCCAAAGGGATCATATCTATGATAAACAATTGAAAACACTTACAAATAATGCTCAAAAAATTGATGATTTCAGGCTTGGATATTCTCGGTGGCTTTCATATATCTATGAGTATTCTGCTGAAAAAAATATTAAACATAAAGAGCCCTATTTAAGATTAAGTCAAATATTAAATTCTCAGTTTG
Organism: Candidatus Margulisbacteria bacterium GWF2_35_9; assembly: GCA_001783275.1. Taxonomy (GTDB): domain Bacteria; phylum Margulisbacteria; class Riflemargulisbacteria; order GWF2-35-9; family GWF2-35-9; genus GWF2-35-9. The sequence continues at coordinate 24,215 of MFRH01000078.1, read as the reverse complement.
AACATTTGATTACCCATTTCAGTAACAATACTGAAATTAACAAAAATTTACTTCTTAAGTATAAACTATTTTTATCTACAAAAGAGTTAGCTGATAAAATGTTTGAGACTCAGGACAGCGAAGAAATATTAGATTACGTTGAAAAAATTAAAGTTTATGAAAACAAGATGAATACGATTTCAGATAAAGTATCTGATACCGTATATAATACTGCCTCTAAAATATCGGCAGAAAGAACCCGTTATTATGAAAAGATATTGCGTTATTATTTTGTTGCTACTTCTATCCTGCTATTAATCAGTTTTGGGTTACTCTTATCTTTTTTTTCAAAGAATGTCAGCATGCCACTTCGAAAATTAATGAATGCTATAAAATATCTGGATGCGGGTGATTTTTCACATAATGTTGAGATTAAAGCCAATACTGAATTCGATATGCTCGGAAGTTCATTTAATGATATGAGTAATAAGTTAAAAACACTGACAACACATTTACAAGAAAAAAATAACAGATTAGAAGCAGTTGTTAATACTCCTGCTGTGGGGGTTCTAATCCTAGATCACAAGCAAAATCTGATATTTCAAAACAAATGGGCAAGTAAAAAATTTACTCAGACAAATAATCTTAGCTATCTAAAAGAAGGTCCAAATGTTGAGAAAATTAATTTTAAAAAAGTAAAAGACTCGTCCTTTGAGACATATATTTTTGAAGATCAGGATGATGAAGGAAATATTTATGAATGTTTTAAAAATAATATGGGAGAGGAAACACTTCTTCTCGTTTTTGATATTAGTGATAAAGTTAGACTAGAAGAAAATCTAAAACATTATATAGAAAATATTGAGCAAATTGTATCGGATAAAACAAGAGAATTGCATAGTGCATATAATGAATTAGAGATAAAAAATAAAGAATTAATGAATCTTGATATTCTAAAAAATCAATTTTTGCAAAATATTTCTCATGAACTAAGAACACCTTTGACAAGTATTATCGGGTATTTAGATGTTGTATTAAATTACACAAATATACCAATTACTCAAAGAAATTTCTTGCAAATTGCTTTAGAAAACGGATTATCCTTACTGAAAATAATTAATGACCTTTTAAATTTAACAGATATCGAGTCTGGGGAAATGCGTTTACAGATTCAGTCTGTTGATATTAATAAAATGCTTGAGAAAATTGTTTCACAAATAAGGGTTCAATCTGAGCAGAAAAAATTAAAGTTGGATTACACAATAGATGCAAATATATCACCCAAATTGTATGCAATAAGTGTTGATGAGAAAAAAATAAGAAATGTTATTAATAATGTTCTGTCGAATGCTATAAAATTTACAAAAAAAGGTGCAGTGTCGATCTCATTGTCAGCAAATAAGAAATCAGTCATTATAACAATTAAAGATACTGGCATCGGAATTAGAAAAGAAGATTTAGGTATTATATTTGATAAATTTAGACAAGTAGATAGTTCAATCTCTAAGGCTTATGATGGTGCTGGGCTAGGACTTCCTATTGCTAAAAAAATACTTGAATTACATCAGAGTGATATAACCGTTGAAAGTGAAGAAGATAAAGGTTCTACCTTTACTATTATTTTAAATCGCGTATTCCAAGACTAATTCAATATAGCGTATGATTCCATTAAGTGACTATGATTATCAGTTACCGACTGAACTTATTGCACAGTTGCCTGCAGAAAAACGAGAAGAATCTCGGTTAATGGTTCTTAATAGGGAAACCCATGAAATAATTCATCAGCGTTTTTTTAATATTATTGATCACTTACAGAGGGGTGATTTGCTAATATTAAATGATACAAAAGTAATTCCTGCTAGATTATTTGGAATAAAAGATACAGGTGCAAAAGTTGAAATATTTCTACTTGAAAAGATTACTGATAACCGATGGGAAACGTTGGCTAAACCAGCAAAACGACTTGGTTTGGGTACTAAGATTACTTTCGAAGACGGACTTACTGGTTTTGTTGTTAAAATATTGCCGGATGGGAAGAGACATATCGAGTTTGATTCTTTAAAAGCTAATGAAGATATAACATCAAGTGGGACGATCCCTTTGCCACCATATATCAAATACAATGAAAAATTTAGTAATTTGTATAAAGATCGATACCAAACAGTTTTTGCAAAAAAGGAAGGTGCTGTTGCAGCTCCCACAGCCGGTTTGCATTTCAGCCAGGAACTAATCAATCAAATAATGGTAAAAGGGATTAATATTGCAACTGTAACCTTGTATGTTGGTATTGGTACGTTTAAACCAATAGAGAGTGAAAATATTTTAGATCACAAGATGCATAGAGAGCGTTATGAGCTTAGCGAAGAAACCGTTAATCAAATTTTTAATGCGAAAAGAAGCGGTAATAAAGTTGTGGCTGTTGGAACAACCGTTGTTCGTGTTCTTGAAGGCGTAAAAAAGAAGTTTGGTGAACTAAAAGCAGGTTCAGGTGGGATTGATTTGTTTATTTATCCTGGTTTCAAATTTGAAATAATCAATAGCATGGTAACGAATTTCCATTTACCTAAATCGTCTTTATTGTTAATGATTTCTGCATTTGCTGGTCGATCATATATAATGGATGCATATCAGAATGCGATTGATAGTAAGTATCGATTTTTTAGTTTTGGTGATGCAATGTTGATAAAAACATAAGCGACAAATAATAATATTTAAAGTAAAATAATAGTATGATGTGGAATGGATTAATAGATAAATATCGTAAATATATGCCTGTTTCGGATGAAACAAACATTATTACATTAATGGAAGGGAATACTCCTCTTATTCCGGCCGTTTATATTCCTCAATTAATTGGAAAAAAGGTAAATGTGTTTTTTAAATATGAGGGTCTTAATCCTACAGGTTCTTTCAAGGATCGTGGCATGACAATGGCGATAACGAAAGCGGTAGAGAAAGGCAAGAAAGCGGTTATATGTGCGTCTACTGGAAATACGTCTGCATCTGCTTCTGCCTATGCTGCTCGGGCAGGTATTCGATCAGTTGTTATCATTCCAGAAGGGAAGATTGCTCTCGGGAAACTTGCACAGGCCATGATGCATGGTGCGTTGGTAATTGAGATTGAAGGAAATTTTGATGTTGCTCTAAATATTGTTCGAGAGATTTCTGCTACCCATCCCATAGAACTTGTTAATTCTATTAACCCCTATCGAATTGAGGGACAAAAATCTGCAGCTTTTGAAATTGTTGATGCTTTGGGGCGAGCACCTGATTATCATTCATTGCCAGTTGGAAATGCTGGGAATATTACTGCTTATTGGAAAGGATATACTGAGTATAAAACAGCAGGTGTGACAAACACATTACCAAAGATGATTGGTTTTCAATCTGAAGGAGCTTGTCCGATTGTACTTGGAAGGGTTGTTGATCATCCTGAAACAATTGCGACTGCAATCAGAATTGGTAATCCAGCGAGTTGGGACAAAGCAGTTGAAGCCAGAGACGAATCTGGTGGTTTAATTGATAGTGTAACAGACGAGGAAATTCTTTCTGCATTTAAAGTGCTTGCATACAAAGAAGGCGTTTTTTGTGAACCTGCTTCTGCAGCATCCGTAGCTGGAATACTTAAGAAAAAAGCCATTTTTAAAGATGGGGATACCATTGTTTGTACACTAACAGGTCATGGATTAAAGGATCCTGATAATGCAATGAAAATGGCAGATAGACCAGTAAAATCTAAAAATTCAGCTCAAGATATTATTAGATTAATTGGTTTATAAAACATAAGGAGCCGTATATGAGAAAACGAATAATTGAGTTGCTTAAAAAAGATGCCCGTTATACTCCCGAAGATATCGCTAAAATGCTGGATACTTCTGAAGACATAATAAAAAAAGAAATTTCTAAACTTGAAAATGAAAAAATAATAGTACAATATTCGGCTGTCATTAATGACGAAAAACTGAATGGCAATGGTTCTGTTACTGCATTTATTGAAGTTAAGGTCACTCCAGAACGGGATAAGGGGTTCGATGATATCGCTAATCGTTTGGAAAAGTTTCCAGAGGTCCAATCGGTTTACCTTATGAGTGGTGCGTATGATTTACTTGTTGTTGTTCAAGGGGATTCCTTGAAAGAGGTTGCACGATTTGTTTCTGAAAAGCTGGCACCATTTGGAAATGTTCTATCAACTGCAACACATTTTTTGTTAAAAAAATATAAAGAAAATGGCATTCTTATGGAGCAAGATATCCCTGAACCATCGCGATTAAAGGTCGTATTTTAGGTTTCTATGAGATCATTATCAGATAAAGTTAAAAGTATTGAACCATCTGGGATAAGAAAATTCTTTGATCTGGTTTTGGGTGCGAAAGATATTATCTCTTTGGGGGTAGGTGAGCCTGATTTTGCTACTCCGTGGCATATTACCGAACAGGCAATTTATAGTTTGGAGAATGGATGTACGTCCTATACCTCCAATCAAGGGCTACTTGAACTAAGAAAAGAAATCTGTAAGGACTTGAAATCAAAATTTAATGCAGATTATGACCCTGTAACTGAAACGATGATAACTGTTGGTGTTTCAGAGGGGTTGGACATTGCGTTTAGAGCTATTATTAATGACGGAGATGAAATAATAGTCCCAATACCAAGCTATGTTTGTTACAGTCCGTTAATCACGTTAGCCGGAGGAAAAGCAATTACGGTTGATACCAGTGATACAGATTTTATAATTACGAAAGAACAATTGAGAAAAAGTATTACGCCTAAAACTAAAGCTATTTTGATTTCATATCCGAGTAATCCTACAGGAGCGATGATCACTCAGGAGCAAATGAAAGATATTATTAGCATTGTTGAGGAATATGATTTATGGTTGCTGTCTGATGAAGTTTACAGTGAACTTGTTTATGAGTCAGGGCCAATTTCAGCATCGTCCTATATTAAGGATCATTTAATTCT
>MFRH01000078.1:12142-19259 GCA_001783275.1 Candidatus Margulisbacteria bacterium GWF2_35_9 | reverse complement strand
CGTGTTGGATATATTGCAGCAAAAAGTGAAGTATTGCAACAGATAGTGAAAATACATCAATATAATGCTCTTTGTGCCCCCATTATGTCTCAGTATGCAGCCATTGAAGCATTAAAACATGGGCAGAAAGAAGCAGAGAATATGAGAAAATCCTACGAACAAAGACGTAATTTCTTTTACCAAGGGCTTAAAGACATTGGTTTCGAAGTTAAAAAACCAATGGGTGCTTTTTATATATTTCCAAATATAGCAAAATTTGGTTTAAGTGCGGAAGATTTTGCAATGGGACTTTTAAAGCATGGTAAGGTAGCTGTTGTACCTGGAACAGCTTTTGGCCATGGGATTAATGACTATGTTCGATGTTGTTACGCAGCAAGTATTGATGACTTAAAAGAGGCGTTAAAACGAATTAAATTGTTTGTTGATAGCTTAAAATAGTTGATAGAGCTACGTGCCTGTATTTTCAAAAGTTAGAGGACCAATGAAAAAATATATCGTTATAATTGGAGATGGGATGGCCGGATGGCCAATGGCAGATTATAACAATCAAACGTCGTTGGAACGCGCATTAATACCCAATATGGATTATCTTGTTAAATATGGGACAATTGGATTAGTTAAAACAGTTCCGGATTTGTTGCCTCCAGGAAGCGATGTGGCGAATTTATCCGTATTTGGTTATGATCCCCTAAAATATTATACAGGGAGAGCTCCGATAGAGGCTGTCAGTCTAAATATAGTATTAGGCGATCATGATACTGTTTTTCGAGCGAATTTAGTTTATATCAATGAGAACAATATCATGGCGGATTTCACAGCAGGACATATTAAATCTGAAGATGCTCAGATTTTAATTCAAGATTTAAATTTAGAGTTACAAAAAAAATATCCAAGTCTTTCATTCTATCCGGGTGTCAGTTATCGGAATTTGATGTTAGCGAATGATGAATTTAGTAGTATCAAAACGACTCCTCCTCATGATATTACCGGTAAAGATTTTAGAGAATATCTCCCTGTCGGAGAGAAGTCAGAGGTAATAAATAATGTTATGAACGATTGTTCCCTCATATTAGAGAATCATCAACTTAATAAAACAAAAAAAGCTAAAAACGAAATCTATGCCAATGCCTTATGGCTTTGGGGTGAAGGGAAAAAAGTTAACTTGCCGAAATTTAAAGAAACGTATGGATTATCAGGTGCTGTTATAACAGCAGTCGATTTAGTTAAGGGATTGGGCCTTGCTGCTAGTATGGAATACATTAAAGTTCCAGGAATTACTGGGTTTATTGATACAAATTACGCTGGTAAAGCTGAATATGCATTGAATGCATTGAATAATCACGATATTGTATTTGTTCACATTGAAGCACCAGATGAAGCTGGACATATGGGTAATGAATCTTTAAAAAAAGAAGCAATAGAGCATATTGATAAAGAAGTAGTGGGGCGTATATTACAAGAAGCTCACCGTTTCAATAATTTATCTATTCTCGTATTGCCGGATCATGAAACTCCTATTGAAATAAAAACCCATACCTCAAATCCAGTACCATTTGTAATGTATAACACAAAACATAGAGCGTTAGGTGCTTTTGATAAGTATAGCGAAAAAGTAGCTGTTAAATCTGGTATTATGGTTGATCCTGGCTCTAGTCTTCTTGATTTTTTTATTAATAAATTCTCATGATACAAAATATAATCATTAGTATATTTGTTATATCCATCATTATATTGGTTCATGAGTTGGGCCATTATATTTTTGCTAGAATATTTAAGGTAAAAGTTTTTGAATTTTCAATTGGATTTGGTTTTAAACTTTTCCAAAAGCAGATAAAGGGTACCCTTTATTCTATAAGGGTTCTTCCTTTTGGCGGATATGTGCGATTAGCCGGTGTGGATAAGAGTCCAGATAGTGATAAATATTTAGCATCAGAAAGTTTTAACTCCCTTCGCTATTTGAAGAAAGTGGTGATACTTGCGTCGGGTTCCTTTGCGAATATACTTTTTGGTTTCTTAATATTATTTATGATGAATTATGTCATCGGAATACCAGATGGTGTTAGTAATATAGTTGACCAGGTTTATAATAATACTCCAGCTCAAGTGTCGGGGATTAAAGAAGGGGATACTATTTATTCAATAAATAAGAAAGAAGTAACGGATGGAAGTGTCGTAATACAAAAAATTCGATTGTCAGAAGGTGCGAAAATAGATATTGCTCTTAAGCGCAGTAGCGAGATGATTAATATAACAATATCTCCATCACTGGATATAAAAGCAAAAACATATTATGCAGGATTTAAACTGAAACCAATTCGAATAAAAAAAATGACACTTACTAAATCTGTAAAAGAAAGTTTTAGTGAGTTATACTCATATTTTATTCTTATCTTATCAGCTTTTTGGGGGTTAATTATTGGCAAAATTAGTTTTGTTCAAATATCTGGCCCATTAGGAATTGTCAGTTTAACTGGAGAAATGGTAAACTATGGGTTATTGTATTTATTTAGATTTATAGTGATATTAAATATAAATTTATCAATAATAAATATGTTGCCGATCCCTGCATTGGATGGTGGTCGGATAATGATTTTAACTGTTGAAAAATTGATAAGAAAGACTTTAAAAGAAGAGACAGTTGATAGAATTCATTATTTTGGCGGATTAGTTTTGATGACTTTGTTGGTTTATATTACATATATGGATATTAGAAAGTTAATAATAAAATGATAACAAAAACTGAAGTACATAACATAATGAAGTATTCGTGTCTTATAAGACGTCATATTCTTGAAATGACTCTGATTGCGAAGTCAGGCCATCCTGGTGGTTCGTTATCTATGACAGATATTATTTCGACTCTATATTTTTACTGGCTAAAAATTGATCCAAAAAAACCTTTGTGGGAAGAACGTGATTATTTTGTTTTGGCAAAGGGGCATGCCTCACCAGCATTATATTCGGCTATGGCTGAAAGAGGTTTCTTCCCAGTTAGTTATTTAAAGACATTAAGGCAGTTAGGTACAGGTCTTCAAGGTCACCCTGATAAAAGACGACTTCCAGGTATCGAAATGTCAACAGGTTCATTAGGACAGGGGCTATCCATCATGGTTGGTATAAGTATGGGTTTAAAACTGGATAAAAAACCAAATAGAGTTTTCGGTGTTTTGGGAGATGGTGAATGTCAGGAAGGTCAAGTATGGGAGGCTGCAATGTCGGCTGCTCATTATAATTGTAGCAACCTAACAATATTTATTGATAAAAATAATTTACAGATTGATGGGACAACGGATGAAATTATGAGCATCGATCCGATAGGTAAAAAATTTGAGAGTTTTGGCTGGAATGTTTTAACAATTGATGGCCATAATATTTTAGAAATTGTCAGCGCATTGGAAAAAGCAGAAAATGAAACAAAAAAACCGACAGTTATAGTAGCCAATACTGTGAAGGGAAAAGGGGTATCGTTTATGGAACATCAGTTATGCTTTCATGGGTCACCCTGTACAGATGAAGAGTTTTGTATTGCTGAAAAAGAGTTGAAAAATGCATTGGGAGAAATAACATGCCAGATTTAGCTGGAACTCGCGACTACTTTGGTAAGACACTTGTAGAATTAGGTAATGAAAATCCAAATATTGTTGTCTTAGATGCCGATTTATCGAGTTCAACTCGAACATCTATGTTTAGAAAAGCGTATCCTGATAGGTTTTTTAATGCTGGAATTGCTGAGCAAAACTGTATCGGAATGGCTGCTGGGTTAGCAAACCTTGGCAAAATAGTGTTTGCCAGTTCTTTTGCTATGTTTATAACAGGAAGAGCATGGGAGCAGATACGAAATTCAGTTTCATATGCCTATCTGAATGTAAAAATAGCGGCAACTCATGCAGGTATTACAGTTGGAGAAGATGGTGCATCGCATCAAGCATTAGAAGATATTGCAATAATGAGAGTTATCCCAGAAATGAGAGTGCTTGTTCCTGCTGATGCAATTGAAGCAGGACAGATGATTCGTAGTGCGGCTGAAATGCCTGGACCTTTTTACATAAGAATGAGTCGAGGTAATACTCCCTTAGTATTTAATAGCATCGAGTATCAATATGAATATGGGAAAAGTAAAGTTATTCGAGAGGGCGAAGATGTTGCAATTATGGCGACAGGGATTATGGTTTATCTTGCATTAGAAGCTGCAAATGAATTACAAAAAGAAAATATTAAGGTTTCTGTAGTTAACATATCATCCATTAAACCGATTGATGAGGAAACGATCATTCAAGTAGCAAAGAAAACAAGAGCGATTGTAACAGCAGAAGAGCATAGTGTTTTTGGCGGGTTAGGAAGCGCTGTAGCAGAAGTACTTTGTCAGCATTGTCCTGTTCCCATAGAAATGTTAGGGATTCAGGGTGTTTTTGGCGAAAGTGGGAAACCGGATGAATTATTAATAAAGCATCATTTGACGACTGAAGGTATTATCGATAAAGTTAAAAAGGTGTTGAAACGTAAGTGATAAGGTTACGAAACGTAACAAAAATCTATAATAAGACATACACTGCTATTCATAGATTAAACCTGCATATAAGCAAGGATGAGTTTGTTTTCCTTGTGGGGCCTACTGGAGCTGGGAAAACAACACTTATTAAGTTGATCTTAAGAGATATTTTGCCTGATAGTGGGAATATTTATATAGATAAAGTTAAAACCCGAGAATTTAATGAAAAACAAGTCTCAAAACTCAGAAAAAATATAGGTGTTATTTTCCAGGACTTTAAACTCCTGAATCGCACAGTATACGAAAATTTAGCGTTTGTACAAAAAATACAGGGAGAAAAGAAAAAGACAATCAAGGAAAATATTGATCGGGTTATCTCATTAGTTGGTCTGGAAAATAAACTGGGGTTTTATCCGTATCAGTTGTCTGGTGGAGAAAGACAGAAAGCGAGTCTCGCACGTGCGATTATAAATTCCCCGCATATATTACTAGCAGATGAGCCGACAGGGAATTTAGATCCAGATGCATCTTGGGAAATTATTCAAATTATGTCAAAAATCAACATGGCGAATACGACGGTTGTTGTGGCGACCCATGATAAGACGGTTGTTGATCTAATGCGCAAGAGAGTTGTTGCAATGCATGGTGGGGTTATTTTAAGGGATCAGCAGTTAGGAAGTTATCATGAATTTTAGAATAATCAAGTTTTTTATAGAAGAATCGATTATATCAATTAAGCAGAATCTCCTTATGTCCCTTGTATCGATTATGACTGTTAGTGTTTCTTTAATTGTTCTTGCTGCTTTTACTCTTTTATTTATCAATATTAATGGTACTATCAAAAATGTAAGTAACAATTTAACTCTAACTGTTTATTTAGATAAAAATATTACAACGACAGGAATTAGCAAAGTACAGGACCAACTGATGTTAGTTAAAGGACTTAATGGTATGACCTTCATGCCAAAAGAAGAAGCTTGGAGAAATTTAAAAGAAAAATTTAAGTACCAATCAGATGTTGTTGGTTTAATTACAAATAATCCATTGCCAGATTCCTTTACATTAAAGTTGGCATCAATTTCTGATGTGGATAAAATGGTTAAGGAGCTTAACCTAATAGAGGGGATAACGGATATTCGTTATGGGAAGGGAGTGGTTAGTAGAATTCGACGATTCGTTCAGATATTTAATTATGGAGGTCTTGCTATCGTTGGGTTTTTACTTTTGGCGACCTTCTTGATAATTATCAATACAATAAATTTAACAATTCTTGCCAAACGTAAGGAAGTTGAGATAATGAAACTTGTTGGGGCTACTAATAATTATATTAAGTGGTCTTTTATGTTAGAAGGTTTCATTATTGGATTTTTTGGCTCTATCATCGCAATTATATTTGTTAACAGTGTATTTAAAATTGTTACAATCAATATGCAGACCTATTTTCCGTTTATTGGCTTATATTCAAAAAATGTTAACATGCTTGCGCTAAGTAGCTTGCTGTTAGTAATTGGCCTTTTTATCGGAATTTTAGGCAGTTCCATTTCTATACATGTTTTACTTAAGTCAATAATAAAAAAATAGGAGGATTATATCGTGTTAAGTTTACTAAGAAGCAAAGCAAAGGAAATTATAGTTATAACGGTTGGTTTATTTATTATATCAATTTTTGGATTGGGAGCTTTTTCTTTTTTTAACAGGGATAAATCATCGAGTAAACAATTAGAAAAGAATTCGAAGGTCGCATTAATCAATGGAGAGCCTATCGATGAAACAAGATACTATCGTCAGTTCAATCAGTTATTCGCATCCATTCCAGAGGAAAAAAGAGTTCTGATGGATCCGGATCTTATAGACTATTATAAATATGAGTCACTGCAGAAAACGATCTCTTATACATTAATGATTAATGAAGCAATCAAACAGGGAATCAAAGTATTACCTCAAGAGATAAACTTTAGAATAGATCAAATCGCTAAGATATATAAGTTGAAGGATGTAAATGAACTAAAAAAACTTTTGAAGGAACGCAATATAGATTGGAAAGTGTTTAAAGAACAACAAAAAGAAGAGGTCTTAGTTGCTAAGTTTATGAATGGTATTACCGGACGAGTTCAGGTAACGCCACTGGATATAAAAATGGCATATACTGAGATTAAAGCCAGACATATTCTTATTAAGGTAAATACGGATAATATGCAGGAAGATTTGAACGCTTTGAAAAAGGCAGAATCTATTTACGAAATGGTACTGGCAAATAGGAAAAATTTTGTGGAAATTGCAAAAAAATACTCCGATGATAAACAGACAGCAAAAAATGGTGGGGATCTGGGTTGGATCGGTCGAGGGCAGATGGTGCCGGAGTTTGAAAAACAACTTTATAAAATAAAACCTGGAACGATTGCAGGACCTATCAAAACAATGTTTGGTTACCATATTATTCTGGCTGAAGAAAGAAAAGATAAAAAGCGTCCTGAAGGAGTAACCGATAAGGATGTTGAAGATCAAATATTACAGGAAAAACAGCAGGAAGCTATCCAAAAGTGGCTTGAACCCCTTCAAAAAAGTGCAACGATTCAGATTACTGATCCAGCTCTACAAGCGTATGAGTATCGTTTAACCAACGAATAT
>MFRH01000078.1:4046-12054 GCA_001783275.1 Candidatus Margulisbacteria bacterium GWF2_35_9 | reverse complement strand
CAGATTGCAAGAATGATGGAAAAACAGGGCCGTATGGATGAAGCATTGCAAGTATTTCAGCGGGCAATGATCTGGCAGAAGTATAATGCTACGAATCAGTATCCAATCCTTTATTTCTCATTTGCTGATTTTTATATGAAGACGAATAATAACAAGGATGCTAAGTTAATTATTGATCAGGCACTACAATTATTCGGACAGAATAAAGAGATATTATCTGCTATATTTGAAAATTATAATAAAATACTTTCAAAAAAAGAGTTGGCAGATATAGAGAAAAAAATTAAAGACATAGAAGCAGAGGAACAACGAAAAAAAATAGAGGCAGAGGGATCAGCACCTGATTTAATAAATAAATAAAAATAAGTGTTTTGATCTAGTTTGTTATGTTTGAGAAACTTGATGCTCTAAAAAACTGACTTGGTTTCGACCGTGTTCTTTGGATAAATATAGACTTTTATCAACTGTTTGAATAAATGACTTTATTGAATCGTTAATTGTTGGAAAGATAGTCGATACTCCAATACTTGCGGTAATCCATTTATTGGCTAATGATAGTTGATGGGGTATTCTAAGTGCTTCTATCTTCAACCTGACGTTTTCGGCAATTTTTAAAGCATCGGAATTATTTGTGTTCCCAAGAACGATGATAAACTCTTCGCCTCCATATCTTGCTACGAGATCCGTAGCTCGATACCCACGGTTTTTCAGTACTTCAGCGACTTTTTTTAAACACTCATCTCCACATTGATGTCCATATTCATCATTAAATAGTTTAAAATAATCAATATCAAGCATAATAACGGATATTGGAGCTTTACTCACGATTGATTGATCCCATGCCATTTTTAAAAAATGGTCATAAGTTCTTCTGTTTGCAATATTTGTTAGACTGTCTAATGTTGATAATTCTGTAAGTTGCTTATTTGCAATTTCCAGTTCCTGCTGATTCTTTTTCGATTCAATGACCATTTCTTCAAGAAACTGAGAATGATGTTCCGCCTTTTTCTATTGTTGGTAAAGATTAACAAAAATTCTAACCTTACTTTTAAGTATTGTTGCATCGATGGGTTTAAATAGATAATCAACAGCCCCAAGTTCATAACCCTGAAAGATGTGTTTTTCTTCTTTATTTGTAGCTGTTAAAAAAATAATTGGAATATTTCGAGTACTTAAATTACTTCTGAGTAATTCAGCAAGTTCAAATCCATCCATAATTGGCATCTGAACATCACTAATAATAAGAGCAAAGTCGTGACTGAGCGTATGAGAAAGGGCTTCATTTCCTGATTTCGCTCGGATACAATCAACATTCATGTCAACTAGAATTCGTTCCAATGCAACTAGATTAGAGGGAATGTCATCTACAATAAGAATTTTAGGTTTGATCTCAATTATCATAGCAGTAACCCATCCTTATGTGCTTTTATAAACGCTTCTACTATTTCTGGGTCAAACTGTGTGCCGGAATTATTTTTTAGTTCATTTATGGCCATTTCTTCACTTATTTTGTCTCGATAAGAACGCGTAGTTGTCATGGCATCAAATGCGTCTGTAACAGCTATAATCCTTGCGATCAAATCAATCTCTTCTCCTTTTAAGGCATCTGGATAGCCTGTTCCATCATAACGTTCATGATGATGCTTTATACCTGGTATTATGCTTTGAAGACTAGATACATGTCGAATAATATCCTCTCCGACAAGCGTATGTTTTTTCATCTCATTAAATTCATCAGTTGTCAGACTTGTTGTTTTTCTAAGAATACAATCACTAATTCCTACTTTCCCAACATCATGAAGGATAGAGGAGAGCTCAAGCGTTGTTTTCTCGCTATCAGTTAAGTCTAAATATTTCCCGATTGCGACGCTGTATTTTTTTACGCGTTGGGCGTGACCTCCTGTGTATGGGTCTTTTTTTTCAATTGTTTCGGCTAGAGCAGAGATGATTGAATAAAAGGTATTCTCCAATTCTTTATATAGTTTTGAGTTATCAATAGCAACTGCTATGTGGTTTGTGAGTGTTGTTAGTAAATCTAAGTCGGTTTCATTAAAATATCCAATGGACTTGTTTATCACTTCTAAAACACCAAAAAGTTTTCCTTTTGCGATCACTGGTAAACAAATAATGTTTTTTGTTGTGAATGATACTTGTTTATCTACACCAGTGTAAAATCTTGCATCATTTTTGGGGTTATTAACGATAACTGCTTGGTTATTTTCTGCTACCCATCCGGCGATCCCTTGTCCCATTTTGATATGTATTTTTTTCACAGCCTTACCTTTAATCCCAGTTGTAGAGTCAAATATCAGTTCATTATTCTCGTCATCAATAAACAGAAGGCTAGCGGCTTCAGCATTTACCAAATTCATTGCAGCTTCTATTGTTTTATCTTTAATTTCATTTATATCTAGTGATGAATTGATCATTGTAGATGCATTAATGAGTATCATTATTTGATTTGTCTCAATATTCTTTGAAATAATAGCTTCTTGAAGTTTAGATACGATTTTTTGATTTTTATGTATTCTTGGAATATTGACGGATAGATTGTCTACTAGGCTTCTTTTTTTCTTCTGTTTGTTTTTATACATAATAAGGTCTGCTTCATGAAGAAGATCATCAAGTTGAACAGGATTAGAGTGCGAATACATCGCTATACCTGTACTCATTACTAAGGAATAATTAAGTTTGATGGACGTATTATGTTTATTTATGTAATCTTGGAGTCTATTAAGGATATTCTTATGATCGTTTGTTAAATCTACGGAAGCTAATATAACAAACTCATCCCCGCCAATTCGTGCAATAATATCTGATTCCCGAAATGTTTTTTTTAATATTTTTGAAGTGCTGACTATTGCTTTATCACCCTCTTTATGACCGAAGGTATCATTAATATATTTCATTCCGTCGAGATCAATATATATTAAGCATAAACTTTTCCCTTCTCTTTCTGCTATTGCTAAGTGTTGTTCTGCCAAAGCAAAGAATCCGGTGCGATTATATAAACCTGTTAATTTATCTGTTACAGCCATATGATGTAATTCTTTTTCCATTACTTTTTTTTCACTGATATCACGAAATGTAATAACTAAGCCAATATCATCACCCCGATCATCTGTAATGGGTGAAATATTTTTTTCAATAGACAGCATTCTATTATCCTTTGTTATAAGGAGAATTGATCCTTCGGGTGTTCTATCGTGTTCATCATAAATCCATGCATTTTTTTCTGTATAAAGTTTTTCGCCAGTATCTTCATAAATAGCATTAAATACAGAAGCAAAAAAGATATTCTCTGCATCTTCTTTTGTCCATCCGGTTAGTTTTTCGGCCACTGGGTTAATGAATGTTATGTATCCATCATAATCTGCTGCGATAACTCCCTCCCCAATGCTGTTTAATGTTGTAGAAAGCCATTTTTTGCTCTCCTTAAGTCTTTTTTCCATACCATGCCTATATAGAGCCATTTCAATATTAGAAATTAACTCGGTGTTATAAATGCTCTCATGGTGGCTCTCAGAAACTTCTGCTGACATAGATTTAGCGATGGATATGCTGTTGTTTATACTCGATATATAAAGAATAGGAATGTCCAGTAAAGATTGTATTTGTTCGATTGTATCTAATTCTGTTTGAGTCGATTGAGTTAATGAGTTAATTAAAATTAAGTCAGGACCTATTTCAATAGCCTGCTGGATTGACTCATCAGCTAATTTATCAATGATAGAAACATCATATGATGAATGAGTTAGCTTTGATTTAATATTCATAGCAGTTGATAATTGTTCTTCAACCAATAGAATATGTTTATTAGCTTTATACATTAAATGTGTAAAATTATTGTTCATTTATAGTTTCTTTCATTCATGAAGCTACTTACCTTATGCCCTGAAAACAAATATTTAAAACATGCAGAGTTCAGATTTTTTAGTGAACTATACTTATAAATTATGATTGTTGACTTATAGGGAATAAGGATTAGTATATAATTAAAGAAAAACTCCTATTAGTACTGATTTTAAACAATGGAAATCGGATTAATCGGACTAACATAAGGAATTAAATTATATGGTTGAGAGAAAATATGAACGTAATAATCTGTTTATTTATTTGAAAGTGATCAATTATAATGATAATTTGTTATATGGCTATTTGCTCGATATTAGTGAAGGTGGTTTAAAGCTTATGTCGGAGGATCAAAAAAGAGTAGGGGAAGAGGTTTGTTTAATCGTTGATTTAAAGGCTTCAGAGTTTATGTCTGAGAGGAGTGTCCCATTGAATGTGGTTTGTTCATGGAGCGAAATTAGTAAGTCGGGACGTGGTTATGACAGTGGCTTCTGTTTTAATGATAAAGAAAATATTAATATTCACTTTATTAAAGATCTTATGAACGCATATACCTATTTGACTGAGTATAATCCAAATTGAAAGGTGGTTGTTTACGAATAGGGTATTATGGTAATGATAAAAAACTGATAAGATATTGGGATAAGGATTAATTATTAAAATGACAGAAAAAAGAAAACATAAAAGATATAATCAAAATAATCTCCCTTTTGAACATTATGATGTTATGAATATTCAAGATAATAAGGTGTATGGGCGAATTATTGATATCAGTGAAGGTGGAGTTAAATTAGAAACGATTACTTCTATTGAGGTTGGGACAAGAGTCTCTGCAAAAATTGAGCTACCTTATAAGTATTTATCAAAGACTGCAATTTCTGTCGATATTGTTTGCCGGTGGTGCAAAGAGATCAGTCCTGGAACCAAATATGAAGCAGGTTTTGAATTTATTGATAAAAGTGCAATTGATACCATTTTTATGATGAAGATTCTGGGTTTATCAAAAAAAGAACGGATTGTCCTTACTTTACTTGGGGCCCCACTTAATTTATAGAATAGCTTATTCCATATATCCCGCATATTTATTGATAAGTTTTAATTGTTCGGACAGAATTTTCTGATAAGGGATACTCAGTGATAATAGCAGAACAGATTGATTATCAACAATTCGAAGAAAAGTACCTGCAACCTCTATAAAATTATTATCAGAGAAGACAACTTTTGCATTTATTGCAGGCATTGATTTAAATAATGATTGGGTTCTATCTTGAATCTCAATTGTATTATTAGATATTTTAATATCATTAAATGATAAGTCGCCAAATTCTAATTTATGTGGAAGGTTGTTTCGCGTTGTTTGTTCTGTTAATGATTTCAGAATGTGGTCGTCATTAATCGTAAATATAATGGTGCTACTGGAATTAAATGATAATATCCCTCGTAGTACTAGTGTTTTTTCGTTATCAAAATAGAGTTTCCCTTTTATTTCCACTTCTGAAAGAATGCTTTGATTGGGATTTAATTTAAATTTAATGCCTTTTTCAGATAAATCGAGAATTATATATTCTGTTTTTCCAATCAGTAGAGTCGGTTGTTCTTCAACAGGATATTTAATCCTAAAAAAATCTCTTTTTTGATTAAATAAATCATCTTGTTTATCTGCCATTAATTAATTATAAACGATAAACACGCCCAAAAGGAAGTGCAATTAACTAGCTGTTGTTTTTGTAATATTTTGCAAAATCATCGGGGTTGATGTTCTCAATAAAATCCTTGAATTTCTGAGTTTCTTCTTGATCTTTTTCTGCGTTAACCATTTTTGCTTTAAACATTACTTGCTCACTCACATATATTGGAGCATCTGTTCTAACAGCAATGGCAATCGCATCAGAAGGTCTAGCATCTAAACGGATAACTTCAACTTCATACTCGATATTTTCGCGAATGATTTTTTTTGAACCTTCTGATGGTGGGTCTTGAAGACCATCCTCTTTAGCGACTAAAAGTTCAATACTTGAATAGAAAGTGTCATCTTTAATTTCAGTTATAATAATGCGATCAACCTCGGCTCCCAGAATATCAATGATTCCAACTAGGAGGTCGTGCGTCATTGGTCTTGGCGGCTTAAACTCTTGGAGTTCCATTGCGATTGCAGCAGCTTCAAACATTCCGATCCATATTGGTAAAAAATTTCGTTCATCTAAGTCGCGAAGTAAAATAATAGGCGACATATTACGTGGATCAAAACCTAATCCCCCAAGCTGCATTTCTATCATTTAAATATTCTCCTTTATTTAACGAATTCAACTAGCTTAGCAAAAGAATCGCCGTCGAAAATAGCCATTTCAGCCAACATTTTTCTGTTGATAATGACATTTTTCTTATTTAAATTATTGATGAATTGGCTGTATGACATACCACAATTTCTTGCAGCGGCATTTATTCTTGCAATCCATAGTACACGAAAGTTTCTTTTTTTTTCTCTTCGTCCTCTAAATGCATTTGTAAGTGCTTGTGTTACAGCTTGCATTGCTGGTCTGTATAATCTATGAAGTGAACCATAGAAACCTTTAGCAAGTTTTAATATTTTCTTACGTCTTTTAACTCTGACATTTCCTCTTTTGACTCTTACCATTTTTATTACTCCTTATAAAGCCAACATCTTTTTGATTCGTGTTGAATTTTCGCTTGAAATTACGCTTGCACCACGTCTATGTCTTTTAACTGTTGAGCTCTCATGAGCTAACAAATGGGACATTTTTGTTTTGTAGTGAACTAATTTATTGTTTCCCGTTAATTTAAACCTCTTTGCAGCTGCTTTACGGGTTTTCATCTTTGGCATTGTTTCTTCTCCTACTGAATTTTTTTATTCGGTGATAGCAACATGGATAAAAATGAACCGCTAAATGTTGGTCCATTATCAATATTTGCAATCTCTTTTATTTCTTCGATAAATCTATTTAACAGATTTATGCCTAATTCTTTATGCGTTATTTCGCGGCCTCTGAAGAAAATAGATACTTTCACCTTATATCCTTTTGTTATAAATTTAACTGCGGCACGATATCTAACTTGATAATCATTCTCGCTAATTTTCGGGCTCATTTTTAATTCTTTAATAACATTTATTTTCGTATTCTTTTTAACTAACTTCTCTTTTTTTCTTTGGGTATATAAATATTGGCTATAGTCCATTATTTTACATACCGGCGGATTTGTATTTGGAGATATCGCAACTAAATCTAATTCTGCTTCTTCTGCTAATTTTAGTGCTTCTGCTATAGATATTATTTCCTGATCTTTCTTCTCATCATCGATTAATCTAACCTTATCTGCTCTGATCTGTCTGTTTTTAGGTAATTGCTTTATTATTGTAACACCTCCAAAAATTGCTTAAAAATTATACCGTTCAGGAGCACTACTGTCAATCATGCTTTTTCCCTGCTTAGTTTTTGAAAAAACTGTATTAAATCATCCATTGAAAATTGATTAGTTTCAAACTCACCATTTTTTCGTATAGCAATGATTTTTTCTTCTGCTTCCTTATCTCCAATGATAATCATAAACGAAACTTTTTCAAGCTGTGCTTCTCTTATTTTTAATCCGAGTTTCTCGTTGCGATCATCAATAATTCCTCTAAATCCATTATCTCTTAGCGTTTTGTCTAAATATTCACAGAAATCAGTTGTTTGAGGATTATTGTTCACCATGAGTATTTTGTATTGAACCGGGGATAACCAAAATGGAAATTTCCCAGCATAATGTTCGATCAGAATACCAAAGAACCGTTCCAATGATCCAAGTAATGCACGATGAATCATATAAGGTCTGTGTTTATTCCCATCAGAACCAATGTAGGTCATGTCGAAACGTTCGGGTTCATTAAAATCAAACTGAATAGTAGAGGTTTGCCATTCTCGACCGATGGCATCTTTTATTTTTATATCAATTTTTGGTCCATAGAATGCTCCGCCGCCTTCATCTACTTGATAGTCAGTAATGCCTTCTTGCTCAAGTGCAGATTTTAAAGCTTCCGTTGCGTCATCCCACTGTTTTTGTTCGCCAACAGAGCCAGCAGGCTTTGTTGATACGTAAAAATTGAGTTTGCTAAAGCCAAGAGTCTTCCACATTTCTATTGAAAATTTGATAACTTTAT
>MFRH01000078.1:0-4032 GCA_001783275.1 Candidatus Margulisbacteria bacterium GWF2_35_9 | reverse complement strand
AAAAATATGAGCATCATCCTGCGTAAAACCTCTAACGCGAAGTAAGCCATGAAGAACGCCTGAACGTTCGTAGCGATAAACGGTGCCTAATTCAGCCCAACGAAGAGGTAAATCCCTGTATGAGTGTAATTTGTTTTTATAGATCATAATATGGAAAGGGCAATTCATTGGTTTAACATAGTAGCTTTGTTCATCTACCGTCATGGGTGAAAACATATTTTCGTTATAAAAACCAAGGTGACCGGATGTTTCCCAAAGCCAACTTTGTCCAATATGCGGGGTATAGAGCAATTCGTAACCGTTTTTATAGTGTTCTTCTTTCCAGAATGTTTCTAGAATATGTCTAATCCTAGCACCTTTTGGATGCCAATATATTAGACCTGGACCGGATTTGTCTTGAATACTGAATAAATCCAGTTCTTTACCTAATTTTCTATGATCACGTTTTTCAGCTTCTTCTAATAGTTTTAAATAATCGGACAATTCTTCTTTTGTTTGAAACGCTGTTCCATAAATTCGTTGAAGCATCGATTTTTTTTCATCGCCTCTCCAATATGCACCGGATACTTTCTGAAGTTTAAATGCTCTAATTTTACCAGTGTGTTCTAGGTGTGGACCTTTGCATAAATCCATAAATTCAGCTTGTTTGTAGAAGGTAATTTCTTCTCCTTCTGGAATATTTTCCAATAACTCAAGTTTGTAGTGTTGATTTTGTTCTTTGAGAATATCGATTGCTTCTTGTTTACTCATCACAATACGTTCAATGGGAAAATGTTTATTAATGATATTTATCATTTCTTTTTCAATTATTTTAAGATTATCAGGTGTTAATGTGTCAACTAATTCAAAGTCATAGTAAAAGCCGTTTTCAATAGCTGGTCCGATACCCAGTTTTGCATTGGGATACAATCGTAGAACAGCTTGAGCTAGTACGTGTGAGGCGCTATGGCTTAATGCTTCTATATTATCCATTAATTTAGATTAACTACAATTCCAAAAGAGAAGTCATCATCTAAAGAGTTGCCTTCGTCATCCATTAATAGGTGAATTGGTATTTCTTCATTATTTGTATTTGCTTTAAGAAAAATTCGGTTATCCAAACTAAGAGGCAATTGAGCATGTTTGTTTGAAACTCGAGGATAGGGTATCCGTGCAAGGTTCATTTGAGCTATATCTTTTTTTATTATTTTTTCGAGTATTGATTCTGTTGAAAACGGCTTTTTAAGAAAAATATTAATTTCATAGGATTTCGCTGTAGGTTTTTTCTTTTGAAATAGTTTATTAAGAAAGTTCGGTTTTTTTACTGTTTCAGTTGAATCTTGATCTTTTATAAGTTTATCCATTGAAATTTTAAATTTTGATTGAATTTCATCGATATGCAATGCAGAAGTTAATGTGCTTTTTACTAAGGTGTCAATTTTTTCGTTCATATTATGAATTAAATCTTCAAGTGCCTGTTCTGGTGTTACACCAACTCCCAAAAGACCTGAAAAGTCTTTTAATGTTACTTCGAACAATTGTGGGTTTTTTTGTTTAACAACAAACTGAATGTCGGCTTTTTTCAATTTTGTAGATACAATGCTTTTAACTATTTTTTCATTTTTAGCTGGAAAATTTTGCTTCTGAACGGAAAATGAATCCTCTAGTAAGTTGATGATTTTCTTTAATAAATCTTTATAAAAAGCTAAGCGTTTTTTCATTATTATAACCTAGTATTAGTTTAGCACTTTTAGGTATTCGGTGTCTATATTTTAAAAAGACTCAATGCTTCATTTCTTGTCTTCGAATCGGAGTCAAAAACGCCTCTTACTGCAGAGGTTACAATACTGGTTCCCGGTTTTTCAACACCTCTCATGCTCATGCATAAGTGTTCTGCTCTGACCACAACCATTACTCCTTGTGGATCAAAATTATCCATAATAAAATTTGCAACTTGAGAGGTTAGCCGTTCTTGAAGTTGAAGTCGTTTCGCAAAAGTATCGATAATTCGCGCCATCTTGCTAATTCCTGTTATTTTCTTGGTTGGGATATATGCTATGTCTGCTGTCCCGAAAAAAGGAAGCATATGGTGTTCACACATGGAATAAAAAGGGATGGCTCTAACAATTACCATTTCCTGATGGTTTTCCTCATGAAAGAGCTTAATGTGTTTTTTGGGGTCAGCATTGATCCCTGCAAAAATCTCTTGATACATTTTTGCAATTCGTTTTGGTGTTTCAATCAAGCCTTCTCGGCTTGGGTCTTCACCAATTGCACCTAGTATCATCGTGATAGCTTGCTCTATGGTTTGGATGTCTTTCGCATTCATTTCTTTGTCCATTTCAAAAGTATTATCCTATGAAAAAAACTTTTATGCCAGTTCTTTATTTATGTAATAGATTCTTTAACAAGTTGGATAGTGAGTTCACATTGTTTGAAAAGAATAGAGGCCCTTCATCAAAATCATAGTCCATTTGATCGGGGTCTGTTGAAAAAAGGTGGTTTCTTTCCCAAAGCTGTATATCGTTTTTCTCAACATTAGAAAGTAGGAGTAGTTCTTTATATTCAAAAAGTACTTCAAGAGTTTTTTTATATAATGAATTTTATCTTTTTCTATATCTTGAACAGGTGTTTGTTTCGTGTTTAATAAAAATGAACTCAGTTTAAAATGAATGAGACTGGATAATGATTCTGGAAAAAGGATAAGTAAAACTACCGTTGGGTACGCAATAAAATTATTAATACATGGTGCAAATGGAATATTTTCAATCAGCAGATCATTCATTAGTTTTTCAGCTTCGGATAATATTTTATCCATTTGTTTTTTGTCACTATGGAGTAATAAAGAAACGCAGAAATATAATAGAGTGAGCTTCATATGAACAACGTGTACCCAAGGGGAATATTGATCAATAGTGGAAATGTAATCTGTATTTAAATAAAGATTATTATGATCAAATCCACTGTTACTATATAATTCAGATATTATCTCTTTAATATTTTTTATTTCCTTAGTATTTTCATCAATACTTGCCCCTGTATTTTCATAACTAGCCGATTGTAGATTGAAGATTTTTTTTGTTAAAGATGCAACCTCTTGGTTTTGTGATTCAATTGTCATTCCAAGTGCGCCAACTAGAGTGTACGTTTTGTTTCTCAGTATTGAAGAAAACTTTTTATGCTCTCTTACTTGAATTGACATTATTTTGTGATTTTTAACAAAATTATTTAGCTCAGTCTTAGTTATCCACTGATGATTTTTTCTTGTTTCTGTACTTATGACTTTGTTTAACATTGCATGCTCCTATGGTATAAAATTATCGTTATAGAAATATGGAAATTTCATCTAATTTAATTGTTTAGGAATTAATTACAAAAACAAATAATAATTTTTATTACTTGAAAAATACTTTCAGTTTTTGAGTGAGAGGCGATATCAAAAATTTTGTATCGTTCACTTCTTGAATATGATCATCGATTTTGATTGAAAAGATGGTTGTTGGCAAATTGATCTCGATGGCTTTTGGTGGTTTTACATATTGATTGTTAATTGTAATGTCGAGTTCATTTTCTTTATTCACTTCATATGAAAAATTAATAGTACCAAAATAACTAGTACCGTTTTCAACCGATAAAGTTTCGAACCAAGATATCCATTCTCTCGGAATAACGGGGGTTAGTACAAGTACATCCTGTTCTTCCATAAAGAGCATATTTCTAACCGCCATAAGAAAATCTGCCGCAGCCCATCCATGATGTCCGTCACCGATTACTCCACCAAAAGTAAAGGGATGAATGGATTCAGGCCAAGTAAATGTTAATGTGGATACATTCAGCATCCATTGTAGTAACTCGTATGCTTTCGGATCACGTCGGGCTAAATAACATTGTACAACGTGCATATTTAGGTATGTTCCGTGACCGGAATGACTGATGTCGTGAAAAAACGCTCCATTTGTAAAGTTATGATTTTCTAGATAATCAAGAGTATTAACTAATCGAATGTCATCCGGCGAGAATATTCGAAGTGGATAAATGGTAGCTAAGCTACCG
>MFRH01000077.1 GCA_001783275.1 Candidatus Margulisbacteria bacterium GWF2_35_9 | reverse complement strand
CGTTGCAAAATGCGTATCTTTGCCCACATCAAT
This sequence comes from Candidatus Margulisbacteria bacterium GWF2_35_9, assembly GCA_001783275.1. Lineage (GTDB taxonomy): Bacteria > Margulisbacteria > Riflemargulisbacteria > GWF2-35-9 > GWF2-35-9 > GWF2-35-9. The sequence goes on along the minus strand of MFRH01000077.1, from coordinate 14,772 downwards.
TGTTATAGATTCTTATGAAAAAGGCCATAAATTTCCTTATGAAACGAAGACATCTTTTCAACGAGATTTTGAACAATTAAAAAAAAGGGATGAACGTGATCTCTTCGGTGGAACAATCATAAAAATGGGACAGCAACTAAATATAAAAACCGAAATAACAAAAACAATTTATGAGTCGCTTCAAAAGAAGAAAATACTTACATAATATTTTTAATTTAGGCTATAATATCTTAAACAATTTTTTCTTTGCAAAACAAGCGAATAATGGTATTGTTTCAAGCCATAAAAACGATCGGAGTCAAAAATGGAAATATGTAAATATGAGATGTTTCAAAATAAAGTATGTATCCGAATAAAAAATGAAATTTGTGAAAGCTTTGATGAAATGTTTTCAAGCACACTTTTTCAAGAGGTACTCACCCATTCTATCCATAATTTAGAACAAAAAGAATCATTACTCCTAAACATTTTTGAAAATAAACCGATTACTCCTCATGATATCCATTTACTTACAGATTTATTCAAAATGCTAGCAAGATTACCCTATTATGAAGCGGTAAAAATTAATCCTGCTTTTGAGTATTTTTTTAAAGATCGCTTATTGCTCTTAGAATTTATTGAATATCTCTACAATTATTGGAGAAGTTTTGATCGCTTTGTTATTTGTGATTCTAGTAGCGATAGTTTTGATAAAAGGCCCTACCGTACATTTAATCAAACCATTGAAAAACTGACAAACTTAATTCGGGGAACCTATCGAGATATTGAAGAAAATATCCAATGCAAAAAAACTCGCGTATATCGGCAAGTTCATGCAGGCGCAGAAATCGCAACGATATCACTCCCGCTTGATATCCCGTTACCTAAAGGTGATCTTTATCAAAGCTTAAAAAAGATTCCTGTTATTCGTCAGATTCTTTTAAATCCACCATTAATTCTCAATCCACCCATGAACAAACGAACAGGTGAGTTCCTTTGCGTACCGACTAACCCACTATCCAATTTAGATCTTAATCCAGACGAATGGTTGGCCTATCCAGCGATGGTTGGGGCACTCTATATTCTAATATATTTTCACAAAGCATTCTTCGATCTAGGTTTTTCGCTCTGCAACCTGTTTGAACTTGCAGAAGAGGAAATGCTTGGCAACCAACCGGACGCCCTATATTTATATGGCGTTCCCGAAGTAACAAAAGACTATGAATTTCCAACGATTTATCATGAAGACAAAGCAAATAAAATTTGGGTAGCAACAGTCCCGAACAAGCCGGAGTTTGGTTATTTTGGCTATTTAAAAAAGATGGTCTTAACACTACATAACGTCATAATGATTAAAAACGGCTATTTGCCGTTTCATGGGTCGCTAACCCGACTCGTACTAAAAGATGACAAGGAAGCAACTATTTTGTTAATCGGTGACACGGGAACAGGAAAATCTGAAACACTGGAAGCCTTCCGTCACTTGGGCGCAAAATATATACGCGATATTATTGTTATTGCCGATGACATGGGATCAATATCAATTAATGAAGAGGGAGAGGTTGTCGGATATGGAACCGAGACCGGAGCATTTTTAAGATTGGATGATCTTCAAGCCGGCTATGCCTTTGGTCAATTAGACCGATCAATTATTATGAGCCCTAACAAGGTGAATGCGCGTATCGTATTGCCTGTTACAACAATCGAGCATGTGTTAAAAGGATATAAAATTGATTATGTTCTCTACGCTAATAATTATGAGGAAGTAGATAAAACACACCCGATCCTTGAACGTCTTGATACTCTTGAAAAAGCATTCCATACATTTAAAGAAGGAACCGCAATGAGTAAAGGAACCACCACATCAACGGGGATTACACATTCTTACTTTTCAAATCCCTTTGGACCGGACCAATTCAAAGATGCACATGAAGTTATTGCAAAAAAATATTTTGAATTATTTTTTAAGCATAAACTATATGTTGGTCAGTTAAGAACACGGCTTGGAATATCCGGTTATGAAAAAATTGGGCCTCAGGATGCAGCAAACTCGTTGTTAACAACCATCTTGTCCTAAAGAAATTGCAAACAATTGTACTGTTAGTTATTTCGAATATTTTTATGACCTTTGCTTGGTACGGGCATCTAAAATTTAAGAATGCCCCCCTGCTTGCTGTTATCATTATTAGCTGGGGAATCGCCTTTTTTGAATATTGTTTTCAAGTTCCGGCAAATCGTATTGGGTACGGAATATTTAGTGCAGCTCAACTCAAGACAATTCAGGAAGTGATCACGCTTGTTGTATTTTGTTTGTTTTCTGTTATCTATCTCAAGGAAGAATTACGGTGGAACTATATTGTAGGATTCGCATTAATCGCCCTTGCCGTCTTTTTCATATTTAAGAAGTGGTAATAGAATTATATTTAATGTTTAATGCCGATATTAAATTAATAATGGCAATTGCGCTTCCAGCTAAAAAAACGTACTGAAACCCAAATTTATACCACACAAGTCCACCTAGAAGAGCAATGGATATAGAGAAGAAATGATCCATTGTCACTCCCATCGTTAAAGTAGGAGAAATATGATCTGGGTGCAAGGCTATTTTTTTTAAGTAGATTGATCTTGCCATGCTAACCGACATGAGCAGTTGATCAATAATATAACAGGTGGCAATAATTAAAAAAGATGTATGCTCTGTAAATAGTTGATGACTAAACCCATAAAGCAAACAGACAATAATCATAATCCCAGCCTCAAGCGCAAGTACGATTTTCTCCCCAAATCGATCAATCATACGTCCTAGATAGGGTTGAAAGACAATCCCTGCAACTCCTCCAAAAGTTAACAAGGTTGCAATAACGGATGTTGGTTTATGATATATCGTTACAAGAACCCATGGAGCAAAAGTCAGAAATATTTGCTTTCTGGTACCGAACAAAATTGATAACCAATAAAACATTTTATACTCTTTATAGATTTTTAATCTCTGTTTAGCTGGATGCTGTGCCCCAGGATTCATTTTAAAAAAATACAGAGCAGCCAAAAGATAAAAAACCCCAGCGATCAAAAAGCTAATCGTAAAGTTAAAATGAAAAAATCGAAATCCAATATAAATGATTAAGCTACCAATGATGACCGCCATATTTCTAACACTATTCACCTGCCCCAGACGCTTGCCATCCTGCCCTTTGCTTGCAAGCTCCATTCCGACACTGCTGGCTAAGGGGATAAGAAGATGTTGACCAGTGCTAAATATAAATATCCAGACAAGAAACAAAGAAAAACTTTCCGGAAACAACGCCATATAAATAAGTCCTGAAAAGGAAAAGAGACTCGCAAAAGCTGCTAATCGCCTACTTGGCAAAAAGAACAGGAGCGTTGAAACAAAAACAACTAATAATCCGGGTAATTCTCTCGGCAACTCAAGGATCGTTCGATTAAGACTGGTAATATGATGAGCCTCATTCAAGTAATTATTCAGAACTGAATTAAAAATACCTTCACCAATACTGATAAAGGCAACTCCAACCAAAAATAATATCAACTCTTTTTTTAGCTTAAACATTTGGTCTTACATGGTGATGTAAAAAATAAGTCTTGTCAATAAATCTAGTTAAACCAAACGCTAAAGTATAATCGACTATATCAGGCATGCTACTTTATTAAGAAATTTTAGAAGCTGGATTGGGAACTTTCCATATAAAATATTGTCTAATATGTAGATAACAGTATAACTTATAATTATGAACAATATAAAAAACATAACAGACAGAAGCTTCATCGATACTTTTAAAGAAGGAGACATGGAAGCATTCGAGTGGATATATAACGAAACTAAAGAGTTCGTTTTTAAAATAATTTATAAAATGGTTCACATTCCGCAGGAAGCAGAAGATTTAATGCAGGATACTTTCATTAAGCTTTATGAAAAAAGACGTACATTTAAAAATCAATCATCTATAAAGACGTGGATATATAGAATGGCTGTGAATAACACTCTCAATCATCTAAAAAAGAAAAAACGATTCAACGAAGGCATTTTACAATATAGACCAGAACAAGAAGAGGTGGATACAAATGATAACGAAGCAAAAACTCGAATTGTACAAAACTTACTATCAAAAATTAACCCAAGCTACAAAATTTGCCTCTTGCTAAAGGAAAATGAAAAGATGTCATATGCAGATATTGCCAAAACGTTAGACATAAATATCGGTACGGTAAGGTCCAGAATTAACCGAGCAAAAAAAGAACTGGTAAAATTATATAAAAAGGAAGTGAGCTCTAATGAATAAAAAGATAGAAGACTTCTACTCAAACTATTTGCAGAAAGATATTGAAAAAATTGATGCTCCAAAAACACCCTATTACTTATGGTCTAGAATTAAAGAACAGGTTCAACATCCTGAAGTTAAAAAACCATTTTTGTATCAACCGATATTTAAACACAAAATGGCATTTGCCTATATGTTTATTGGACTCTTGTCTCTTTCTTTCTTCTCATTTAATAAATATCAGAATTATTGTATGAATAAAGAGGTGAACGGATACCTAGCCAGTTATATCTCTTTTCTATCTTCTGATACCAGCTTTACCAATGAAATAAAATTAGAATCCAAAGTGGGAACTCTTTAAGTTTTACGTTGTCTAATGGATAGAATAAAAAAAGGAGGAAAGGTTATGAAAAAAATATTAGTGGTATCAGCAGTCGTTTTAATGACATCTTTTGTATTAGCTGCCGAGGAAAATCTCATTGAGGAACTTAATTTAAGCAATCAGCAAGTAAAACAGATTCAAACTCAACAACGAAATAAGCTCGAAATTCAAACACAACTTCATCAACAACTTCAAGTCCGTGAGCAGGAGTTAAAGCTAGAATTAGGAAAAGCAGAACCGAATGTAGAAAGAATCCAAACACTTAAACAAGAAATGACTCAATTAAGAGAGCATCAGCTGGACAATGAAGTCGAAGGAACTCTGGAAATGAAAAAGATTATGACCAAACAGCAATTACAGAAAATGGAAAAGCTCCAGTTACAAACAGGTAGTGGACTACAAAATCAAAACAAAATTCAGACGCAAACAAATATGCAAAATGGTTCAGTTGGCGGAAACGCTGGGAACGGGAGAAAAGGTCATTAGAACAATTATCAAGATACTCATTATTATATCAGCTTTTAGCTATGTATTTTCTAGTTCTGACTTTTTTATTGAACCAGCAATTAGTTTCGGCCTTAGTTATAATGATAATATAGACAAAGTATCAGCAAATGCGGCAGTTAATGGAACTGCCGCATTGCTACAAACAGGCTTAAATTTTAGTCATTATTTAGGTCCGAATCTTCTATATTCTGGAAATATTCAATACGCTCTCAACCATTTTACCAACCCAAATTTTGGAAGTCTCTCGAATATTTATTTAAATAACGGCATTTATTATGATATGACTAAGACTTATAACCTAGGACTCAATATCGGCATCGACTCCTTTTCTGACTCGATAAATAATAATGCTAATTATTTTTCTTATGCTATTACACCTAAAATTTCCTATGAAATCTTTCAAGCCACATTGATCGGATTAACTGCGACTCATACCAATACCAACTATTACAAAATAAATTCATCTACTAACGAACAAAAATTGGGAGTATATTTTTCTCGTGAGATTATTCCCGGAATGATATTATCTTTAGGCAACTACAACCTATCTTCTGTATCAACCATAAGTTCATCAAATTACACGGGCAATCAATCTTCAATTGTTTTAGAATTCGAAATTAATTCAATAAGCAATCTATATTGTAGTTACAGTTTTTCAAAATTAGAATACCCCCAATGGTCCAAATCTAGAGTTGACTCAACCAGTTATTTTAACTTGGCATATGTTCAGGAAATACATACAGATTTTACCTTGAATCTTCTGTATAGTTATTCAAAGAACCATTCAACAGACAGCGTTAATTCTTATAGTCAAAATATTTATCAGTTATTCTTTGAATGTACACCGCAATCAGAGCCACAGGCAAATATACTTTTCGATCTGGCATTTACATTACATCAAAAAAAACAATATCAAGACGCAATTCCTTTGTTTGAAACGGCAATCTCGCTTGATCCGACAAAAACAGAGTCCTATTACCTGTTAAGCTATTGTTATTTAAAAACAAATCAAAAGAGAAAAGCAATTCAGCTTCTACAGAACTATCCAATCCTAAATCAGGATGCTCGGCTAAAAAAGATACTAGAATATTTACTATCAAATTAGCCCAATTTCCAATTTAATTTCTTTTTATTCGTAAATTTTTGAATTTATATTAATCCCTTACCGATATATATCTGAATACATGGCATCTGGTATTTATAAAAATATAACTAGGATCTAAACAAACATGATCAAAAAAGTAATTGCGCTTATAAAAGATACCAACCACCAAATATTAATGGACACACTACCGTTCCTCGTCTGTAAATTTAAGCGCAATGGAACCATCACCTATGTAAACAAAACCTGCCTTCTTTTTCACCAGAAGGAAGAACAAGACGTCTTAGGTTCAAATCGATTATTTTTTGTTCACGAAACTGAGCAGAAAAAAGTATTAAAAGGGTTTTCATCCATTAAATCATCTTCTGATGAATATAAATTTGAAGAAACAGTGCTAGGTTCCAATGGAACTGAGTACTCCCTTGAATGGATTCTAAAAGGAATCTTTTCAAGAACCGGTAAATTTATTGAATTCGTTGCTATTGGAACCGACGTTACCAAACGCAAACAAATTGAAAATATCGCTCTAAACAGGACTCAATTAATCGAAGCCCTTCTCAACAACTCTCATCTGGGTTTTGCAATCAACGATATCAGTACCGGCAGAGTGTTATTTATAAATCAAGCATTTAAAAGAGCTTATAAAGTTCCGGATAGTGCATGTAAAAGCGTTTCAGATTTTATATCTTATGTATATCAGAACCGAATGAATTCTTATGGAAAAAAGATTTATGATGATATTTTAAGTGCGAACCCCACTCGGATGAACTGGCAAAACATACCTATTATCGACCACGATGGAACCGTCTCGTATATCTCTGCAATGAATATCCCCATAACAACTCAGGGACTAATGATTTCTACTGTATGGGATGTTACCGAACATAAACTTGCAGAAGAAGCACTAAAAATTAGTGAAATTAAATTCAGAGAAATTTTTGAGAACGTTCCAATCCCCTATTATGAGGTCTCTCTGGATGGGAAACTCCTTGCAATCAGTCCAGCCATCAAAAGGATTTCAAATTACACCGAAGAAGAATTGATTGGAATGTCACTAATTAATCTATATGCCAATCCGATAGAACGGGAACAATTTCTTAAAGAACTTTTTAGTAAGAAAGAACTCAACGATTATGAAATTCAACTGAAAGATAAGGATGGTGTAATAAAACCGGTATCTCTTTATGTAAAATTGATTTCAGATGAAAATGGTGTTCCTACAAAAATAATCGGATCTATGCTGGATATTTCAGAACGAAAAGAAATGGAAAAACTCATGAGAGCCGCAGATAAAATGGACTCTTTAGATCTTCTTGTAGGAGGATTGGCTCATGATATGAATAACATATTAAGTGTTGTTATCGGTATTTCGGAACTTGGAAAATTTGCTAATACAGAAAGCGATGAAAATCTTACACGCTTTATACAAATAAACCAGGCGGGGAAAAGAGCGGCAGACATTATAAGCCAACTACTTGCTTATAACAAACCAGCAGATGAAATCAATTTGAAATTAATTAACATTAATAAACTAATCAAAAATACCGTTACATATATACATGAACGATTTAAGTCTGTTAAAACAGTGTGCAAACTAGACAACAATCAACTGCCTGTAAAAGGAAACTTAAAATCCCTTGAACGAGTACTATTAAACATAATAATGAATGCGACACAGGCAATGACCGATACTCCACTAAAAAACCTAACCTTTACTACTCACAATATTGAACTAACACAAGCAACTGTGCAAGGCCATACTGAATTAGCGCCAGGCAAATATTGTGTTATTTCAATAACTGATACTGGTAGTGGTATTCCGAAGAAAGATCTGGAGAAGATTTTTACGCCCTATTTTACAACAAAAGAAAAAGGGACGGGGTTAGGAATGCACGTTGTTAATAATATTGTAACTAAACAGCATAATGGCGCAATATCAATAAAAAGCGAAGTTGGTATAGGAACAACAGTCTCAATATTCTTGCCAACTGTTATACCGTAATAATAGAGGATGAACGTCAATGAAACAAAAAATAATCTCTATCTCTACAACTAAACAAAATGCCAAATGGCCTTTTGTTCAAACATTACAAAACTATTTCGGCCGATTTTTAAAGAGTAATTCGTTAGAACAACAAAACAAACATTTAATTAATCTAGACAAACAAGTCAAGGAACTAAGCTGTCTTTACGAAATTTCTAAGCTTTTTAGAAGTAACGAACCCAATTTACAGATAATCTTTAACAAAATTGTCGGTTTGATTCAACACACATCAGAACCTACAGCTGATATCGGAGTATGTATAAAATATGGAGATGATACTTTCATAACGAATAACTATCCAAATTCTATTTTTAAACAAACGGCACCTATAACAGTTCAAGGAAAAAAAGTCGGTAGTATAGAAATGGTATCGGCAACCACTCCTCTAGCAGACACAAAATTTATTAATATTCTCTCAAGTGAATTAGGACAGCATCTTGAACAAATTCAAGACACTGAAGAGCTTAGAACAAATGAGAAGCAATATCGTCATCTTTTTCAGAATTCAGAAGAAGCCATTGCGATTATTCAAAACGGACAATTTATGAAAATGAACCCAAAAACATTAGCCTTATTAGGATACACCAAAGAAGAATTACTTGCAGTAAAACGAGAAGACACTATTTATCCTGAAGATAAAGCACTAGTCATGCGTCGCCATGCGTTGCGAATGGATCCAACAAAACCGGAACCGGAAAAAAATTATGAGTTTAGAATTCTAACAAAAGCAGGAAATGTCCGATGGGTCGCACTTAACACGTCCAGAATAATGTGGATGGGGAAACTAGCAGCTCTTAGCAACATGAGAGATATTACTTATATTAAAAATATGCAGGATGAGCTAAGTATTAGCATGAATAAATTTATTGATATATTTGAAAACATTCAGACGCCCTATTATGAATCAACCGCGGAAGGAATCATAATGGAACTTAGTCCTTCTATAAAAAATATTTTACACTACTCCAGAGAAGAGCTTATCGGGAAATCGGTGTTTGACCTTTTAGCTGAACCAACACAAAAAGCTTCTCTTATTAAAAAACTGACTAAAGAAAAATTTATCGAGAATTTTGAGGTACAACTTAAAGATCTCGATGGGTCTGTTATGCCGGTTTTAATAAATGCTAGATTACTAACAGATTCTGCTGGCTCTATTATTAAAATAGTCGGTTCTATTCAAGATATTACGGAAATCAAGAAATTACAGCAAGAGCTGATCCAGCAAACTCAGAAAGGCCTTCTTAGTAAACTTGCAACGGGATTTGGTCACAATTTCAGGAATATTTTAGCCGGTATCTCTGGCGTAATCGAAGAGATAATCATGACGGTAAATGAACAGTCTAAATTAGAAATAGGAGAAGAAACCGATCTTTTTAAGCGTATTCATGGGGCCTCCCAAGCGATAAATAGAGCTGTTAATCTTGTAAATATGGTAATTGAGATTGGTCAGCCTATTATTGAAAACGAGACACAAAACATTAATTTAAACGAACTCATTACTAAATTTAAAACATCTGCGAATGGCAATATAACAACATTTATTGAAACAAAAATGGATCTGGCACCCAACCTACCCTTAATTAAGGGGCATACCGAAAGAATAAATAACTTACTATGGCAGCTACTATTAAATGCTGTTCAAGCAATACAAGATCATTCTAATCAAAATAATGATCAGCTGATTAAAATTACGACGTCAATTGAAACAAAAACAAGTCATACCAATTTAAAACCTGGCAACTATGTTGTGTTAAGAATATCCGACACGGGTGTTGGAATGACTAAACAAGAAATGAGCAAAATATTTGACTTTTTTTACACCAACCGTCATATAGGCAAAAATTCAGGAATTGGTTTAAATGTTGCACAGATTATCGCCGAGCAGCATGGTGGGATAATCGAAGTAGAAAAAAGTGTTGTTGGAGAAGGAACTACCTTCACAGTTTATTTCCCTGCAGCAGAATTAAAAGAAGAAATAGCAATAAGTAAACTTTCAGATACTACAAAAATTAAAACAAAAAACAAAACCGTTCTTATTGTCGATGATGAAGAAATGATTCGAGATTTTTATCAAGCAGCAATCTCAAATTTTCTGCACTTACCAACATTACATGCAACATCAACTGATGAAGCGATTGAAGTCTTTAAGGCCAACCATGAACATATAGGACTTGTTTACCTCGATCTTGGTCTTCCGGGAAAAGGGGGGAACCACTGTTTAACAGAATTTAATAAAATTAATCCAAATATTGCGGTCATTATTAATAGTGGTTATCCAAAGAATTCTCCAGAAGCACGCGTTGATGGAGTTTATCATAGTTATTTGCAAAAACCTGTTAGTTTAGACACCATAAGAAACTTGACTGCTGAGATAATTGACCTAGAAAACAACAAATAAATCGTTTACAGCGAGCCTGTCGAGCTGGTGCCGCGGACTGGATTCGAACCAGCACAGCCTTGCGACCACTAGACCCTGAACCTAGCGTGTCTACCAATTTCACCACCGCGGCATATTATAACACCCATTATTATATATCATTTTGAAATCTTTGCTGACTGCTTTTTTATTAAATTGCCCTCTATATAAAGCTATCTTCAGATAACTATAGATAATACAAATAAAACAAGCAATAATGTATAACAATGGATATAAAAGACTATGGCATTATTGGTGATACAAATACAGTTGCACTCATTGGCAAAAACGGCTCTATCGACTGGTGCTGCTTACCCCGTTTTGATTCTCCCTCTGTCTTTGCATGTTTGATTGACAAGTATAATGGTGGCTTTTTCAAACTTGAACCAATTGAAGAATATACCTCTCATCAAGAATACCTTCAAAATACCAATATCTTAAAAACAACTTTCTCTACTAAAACCGGGATAATCGAATTAATCGATTTCATGCCATATATACCCAACGATAATAGTCAAAACATTGTTTCTTTTTCAGAAATTCATAGAATCCTAGTTTGTAAAAAGGGGTCAGTTGATATGCATTATATCTTTGATCCAAAGTTCAATTATGCTCTCGGTGAAACCACTATCAATATTACTGATCGATATATTGAAGCATCCAAAGATAATAAAATTATGATGCTTATTGGCAATATTCACTTAAACAATCCCCAATTTACAGTTAAATATAGACAACGTAAAACATTTGTTCTCTATTATGGACGCGTAATCTATAGATCCCTTGATTTCTTTGAAACTAACAAAAAATTTCAACAAACCAAAACTTATTGGGAGTCTTGGACTAATAAAATAATCTATACTGGCAAATACAATAAAGAGTTAATTCGGTCTGCATTACTCCTAAAGCTTTTATCCTACTCCCCCTCAGGGGCCTTTGTTGCTGCACCGACCACTTCAATTCCAGAATCTCTGGGAGGGACTAGAAACTGGGATTACCGTTACTGTTGGATGAGAGATTCTGTTTTTACGCTCCAAGCCTTTTATCGTCTAGGGCTAAGATCCGAAGCTAGAAATTATATCCGATGGGCTAGAAAAGTCATTATACGAGACGGAATTAGTGTTCAAATTATGTACGGAGTAGATGGGGAACGAAACCTTCCAGAAACTGAGTTAAGCTATTTAGAGGGCTATGGAAACTCCAAACCAGTCAGGATCGGAAACGGTGCGCACACTCAATCTCAACATGATATATATGGAGAAATCCTAGATATTATGAATACCTTTGTTCACTATAGTGGTTCCATTGACACCGATCTGAAGCAAGTGCTGATGAGCCTGATAGAATATGTGTGTAAAAAATGGGAAGACGTGGATTCCGGAATATGGGAAATGAGAGAATTAAACAAACAATTCACATACTCGCACCTAATGTGCTGGGTCGCAATTAATCGCGGACTATCATTGGCTAAGAGTCTTTACTGGGTAGACGCTCCTATTACTCGATGGAAAAAAGTGGCAAATAAAATAAGAACGACTATTTTGAAAGAGTGTTGGAATAACAAACTGGGTTACTTTACTCAAGCTCGAAATGACAACAGTGTTGATGCCTCGGCGCTATTAATTCCCATGTACGGATTTTTACCTTTCGATGATCCAAGAGTGATCTCAACCGTTCGTGTCGTTCAGCAAACTTTGTGTAAAAATGGGTTAGTGCTCCGATATCTCCACGACGAATTTCAAGGAGAAGAAGGTGGCTTTTTACTATGCTCATTCTGGTTAATTGAATGTTTAAGTAAAATGGGGCATAAAAAAGAAGCCATTGAACACTTAGATAAAGTTCTTAGTTACTCAAATAATCTAAAATTATTTTCTGAAGAAATCGACATTGATAATGGCACTTTTCTTGGTAACTACCCTCAAGCCTTTTCACATATTGGGCTCATTAACTGTATTTTAAGTTTACAGTAAGTTCTTAATCCGCCGGGAAAGTAATTATCGTTTTATTTGCCATCGTAGAATATCCGTTACGAAAAGGACGATTACCGACAAATGGGTTCGCTTTAAGCCGTCGATCCACTTCTAATTGAATCAGTGCATCTTTATAATTCTGAAGTGTATAGGGCTTTCCCACACTGTGTTTTACATAAATTGACCATACCGATAAAGTTTTGCCCCGAAAATAATGAGTTAGATCATTTTCCAGTGCAGTTAATTTATCTGTATTCTCAGCTTTTTTTAGTTTTGTTAAATCTATTGGATTATACGTCATACTCGGCACGCCATAATCCATTCGAGTACTGGCCCTAGCCATTATTTCTTTCATAATGTGATAGTGCATAAAATGACGAGAGAGAAAAAACATATGATGATTAATGCGAGGTTCCTTCTTTGATAGAAATTGGAAAGGCACCATATTTACACCAAAAATGTTTTCAAGTGACTGTTGAAACGCTTTCATCACAATACTCTTAGCTTCTTCTCTTGGTATATTGCCTCTTAACATTTGCCTTAAATTATTTGCCAAGTAATTGCCAAGATAATTATCAATTGTCCATACCTTCTCTTTTCTCTCCAACCATTTACTAAAGCGATTATTATTAAAAAACAAGATAATATCGCACCCCCAATCACGAACCATTGCCAATAACATTTTCTTTGAAAGACCCTTGGTTGAAAACGGATCCATAAGGAACAGTGAGGGAACAAATTTTCCAAATTGTAAATGTTGGGTAATGACATTATCCGCTTTTGAATAATATGTTTTAGGTTGATGCACCAATCTTTTCTCTTGTTGCAAGCCTTGAATTTCCTCTTTGAGTTGTCGAATACGGTCAATTTTCTCATCGAAAAAAACAGTTTTCAACGACTGACTCAACCATGAATCTTCCACTGCATATCTAAGAATACTAATAGGTGAAGAGTCTCTGTTTATATCATCCAACCCTGCATTACTAAACACCTCGGAATATGCCAAACCCTTCATACCGTTTTTTTGATTTGCTTCTTTAACAAACTTTGCCCATACTTCAAAATAGTTAATAACAATACTCGTCTTAACATCAGCGGCATTTGTTCTTTTCTCAATAATTTTATCAACAACTGCTTGTCCAATGATTTTATTAAACATTTTCTGACAATCTCCTGATATTTATTAAAAACATAATATCTCTATAAATTTATCGATCACAATCATCACAAAATTCAGTTTTTTTGGATTTCAACCGATAATGATAGTAGGAATCAAGTGCATACAAAACAGGAGGCCCAACAATGAATATTGAAAGTCAATTTCAATCAAGTTATGATTATTTAAAATTAAACTACTCCAAAAATATTCATGAAAGCGTTTCTGCTACTGATGGTAATGGCAAAACAATCGCACTAAATATCAATAGAACTCAGTCTCTTCAGTTTACTCAAGAAACTATTCAGAATTTTTCTTCTCAGGAGCTGAATGATAAGTTAAAAGAATATACATCCAACTTGCTTATAAAGGCCCACACTCAATCATTATCTAATAGTCCATTGAAAGCATATAATCAATCATCGCTCGAGTATTCCTTCTCCATAGAGCTTACGGCAGATATTGAAGATGGTTTTGATTTTGATTATTTTTCAGCAGAAAACGTTTCTAAGCGAATTTCTGATATGGCTATCGCTTTTAGTGGTGGGAATATCGAAACACTAAACGAAATGAAAACAGCCATAGACAAAGGATTTAAAGCCGTAGAAGATATTTTGGGTGTTCTGCCTGAGATCAGCACTAACACATATAATCTCGTTCAAAAAAAACTGAATGAATATGAAGCAAGTTTATCGACAAACTAACGCTATCTTTTGAAAGTTTAAAAATACACTATAAAATATTTGCTTTTCCCTTTTTGTATTTCGCTATAAACTAAACCTATGTACGTCGTAATAGCTGAAAAACCAAGTGTTGCAAAAGATCTTGCAAAAGTACTCAATTCCACCAAACGTAGTAATGGTTACTATGAAGGGAACGGATACTTTGTTACATGGGCATTTGGCCACATGATTGAACTATGTATGATGGATGTTTACG
>MFRH01000076.1:14987-15182 GCA_001783275.1 Candidatus Margulisbacteria bacterium GWF2_35_9 | reverse complement strand
TTTTTCTGAAACGAGTAACGATTTAAAGAGTGAATGCATTGCATCAAATTGAGTCTGGGTTAAACATTCTTCTGCTGCTACTCGGGGTGCTAATCGAAGAAAGGCAGAATAGTTATTGTGAGTCAGATGATGAAAACTTTTAAGTAGCAGGAGTGTGTGTTCGTAGCGATTAATCCCAAGTCGAGAATGATGTTT
>MFRH01000076.1:0-14975 GCA_001783275.1 Candidatus Margulisbacteria bacterium GWF2_35_9 | reverse complement strand
TTGCTTAACAAATAGTCTTCACTCTCTGTGGAGAGACTACCATTAGTATTAAATAAATTTAAATATGAGGTCGGCATATCCATTAAGTATACAACATAAGAAAGATTAATAGATCAAAAGACTAAAAGATAAAGAGATTAAACTGAGCTTATTTTAATTATCTGGATATCCCTAACATTTCATATAGTTTTTGGAGAGTATCTTCATAAAAGCATACTGGTAGATCTATTTGAATTTCTTCAAGAGACAAATACCGTATCACTTTATCAATGCCCCCGGTTTTTAAGGCATATAGAGTTTGAGAGATAATCATTGCTTTTGCCAAGAAATGAATTGCTATAATTTTTCTATCGTCGTCATTTAGAAGTTTGTCAATTTTAGATATTAGTTCATTTTTTATTGAATTTTGAGAGTTTTTTACAAGCGCTTGTATTCTTGTTAACTGAATAGTTAATTCCTTGTTGTTAAAAACAGACAGGCCAATATTACAAATAGCATTTAAAAACTCTATAAACGATGTTTTTTCATGATCAGGCAAGATGTTGATACATTCAATAATTTGATCTTCCGTTATAGCGTTGTTGTCAAAAAGGGCAATGTGCAGTTTTTTAAATTCCTCAGAAACGTCATTTAGCGAAACATAATTGCCAACAGCCATCAAAAAAGATAATCTGAGTTGTTCATTACTGCTGATGATTTTATAATTCATGGCTTAGCTCCGTTTTTGGCTTCAGAATAATAGATTTTGTATTGCACGTGTTTGATGATATATATCCAGAAGATCAAAATCCAGCGCTTCTGCGCAGGTTGCATCTAAGAAAGATTTAAAAGAAATCTTTTCATCGTTTGGGAGTTTATTAATTAATTTAATAAATTGATCCGCTGATAGTGATTTGATATCAATAAGGGCTATGTGTAGATTTATAAACTCCTTAGAAACATTATGACTTCTGATAAATTGACCGACTGACACTGCAAAAGAGGACATAAAAGATTCAGAGATGCTAACTAGTTTATAATTCATTATTAAACTCCTGTATTTGTTATTTTTAATATATCGAGTATGAGTTGAAATTATTTCACTTTAATATGTAATTGAAACAGGTAGCCGATTATATCTCGAGCAGAAATGCCTGTTTTTTTTGAGATGATTTGTGAGTCATTTGACTCATTTCGATAGGTTAAAAGTATCAACGCTATTTTTTTCTCGTGGGAGGTTGCCAGAGAGCTTACACAAAGTCCATCTGCCGTGAGCCCTTTTGAAATATTTGTTAGTTCCTCATCGGAAAAACTTGGGAATTTGCGATAGTAATAGTGATCATTACGTTTTCTGCTAGGGGATACTATTTTATTTTTCATCATACAATAATTCCTTTGACTCTAGTTTAACTACAATATATTGACACAAAAAAATAAAATTTCAAAAATAGTATTTTCTTAAATTACGGTCAAGGAACTGGAAATAGATAAAACAGAAGATGTATTGTATAATGCTCTCCATAGTCGATATTTAACTCTTGTGTACAATTTTCGCTTATGACATGTTGGATAAGATTTAAAACCCAAAAATGATTTGCTTGTACTCGAATAATAGTGTTGAATTCCTATTAAGGACCCAAAAATGAATAGAAAAATAATACGCCGACGTACTTTAGCAATCATCTCCCATCCCGATGCTGGAAAGACAACGCTAACTGAAAAATTACTTCTGTATGGTGGAGCATTAGCCCTAGCAGGTTCTGTTACATCCAAAAAAAACCAAAGAGCTACAACATCGGATTGGATGGAACTTGAAAAGACGCGAGGGATTTCAATATCGTCAACGGTTTTGCAGTTTGACTATAATGGTTACAGATTTAACCTGCTAGATACTCCCGGTCATAAAGACTTTTCAGAAGATACATATCGAGTATTAATGGCAGTGGATAGTGTCATTATGGTTATCGATGCTGCAAAAGGTATTGAAGCTCAAACGGTTCGTCTTTTTGAAATATGCAAAAAACGAAAAATTCCAATTATGACATTTATAAATAAATTAGACCGACCCGCAAAAGCACCATTTGAGCTGATTGACCAAATTGAACAAGTTCTTGGATTAAAAGCTTTTCCTGTAAATTGGCCAATCGAGAGTGGTCAAAATTTTAAAGGGATTTATGATCGAATGGATAAAAAAGTGCATTTGTTTGATCGCATGCCGGGTGGAACCTATAAAGCCCCTTTTTCGGTTCATGATATCACTGACCCAGCATTTAAAAATATTTTAAATGAGACAAGTTATGAGAATTTTATTGAAGAAGTGAATATGCTAGATTATGCCCATGTAGAATTTAATCAAGAAGAGGTTTTAAGTGGAGACCTTACCCCTGTTTATTTTGGAAGTGCATCCAATAATTTTGGAATAGAACTAATTCTAAATGGTTTTTTAGAACATTCAAATCCTCCATCAGCAAGGAGCACCATCAGTGGTAAGCTTATCGCAACAGATAGCCCCATATTTTCTGCCTTTGTATTCAAAATTCAAACAAATATGAATCCAATGCATCGAGATCGTATGGTTTTCGCTCGGATTTGCTCGGGTAAGTTTCATCGAGATTTAAAAGTATTTCAAACCAGAACAGGAAAAGAAGTTCGGCTATCAAGTGCTCATAATATATTTGGAAATGAAAGAGAAACCATCGATGAATCATTTGCTGGTGAAATTATTGGATTTGTAACGAATACAGATTTTAAAATTGGGGATACTCTGAGCTCAGACCCCACGATTGTTCTTGAAAGAATTCCGCGTTTTGCACCGGAACTATTTGCAAAGATAACTAACTTGAATACATCTAAATATAAAGCATTTAGAAAGGGAATCGACCAACTTTTAGCTGAAGATATTGTGCAGCCTTTTCAGCTGGATGGGCATAACGATGTTATTCCCTTGCTTGGTGCCTTAGGAAATTTACAGTTTGAAGTTCTCCAGTATCGTCTTAAAGATGAATATGGTGTAGATACGCGTTTAGAATTAATGCCTTGGACAGCTCTAAGGTGGATAAATACTGCAATAGATAATGAAAAATTAAAAAGCATATTACCCTATGGCGCTAGACTTGGTAAAGATGATCATAATAAACAGGTTATCTTTTTTGAAGACGCTTGGAGATGCACTATGTTTAAAGATAAACACCAAGATATTGAACTACTCGATTTTTTAATAGAATTTTAAATAATTATAACAAATTATCATTCGTTATTTCTAAAGAGTTTGTTGATTTTTTCAGAAAAGATATTTTTTCTAATGTGCAAAGAGATTTCTTCCCACAATAATTGTTGAGTTTTTATCTGCCTTATTGAAAAACTTCATAACAATCTCTTTCCTTCTAAATCTCTTAATCTTTTGGTCTTTTAAAGAACAAATTACATGTTATAATACCTGCATGAAGAACTTCAAAATTAGTCATAACTTTTCCAGAAAAGATTTTTCCTGCAAGTGTGGCAAATGCGATAACGAGTTTCGAATATCGTTAACCATAGTCGGAATTGTAGAACATTTAAAAGGAAAATTTAATAAACGCATAAAAATCGTTAAAGGGTACTTATGTGAAGAATACTCAAAAGAAGTTTATGGGCACGATAAAGACTATCATCATTTTGGTAAAGCAGTCGATCTAATCATCGAAGAAGTACCATTAAAAGAAGTTTTTAAAGAAGTAGAGTCCATGTCTGAAATTACCGGAATTGGCGTTTATCCTGCAGAAAATTATATCCATATCGATATCCGAGACAAGGATCGTGAGATATGGGTTAAAGAACGTAGCGAAAAGATTCCCATGTCCGATCGATTAAGAACGCAGTATGATTTACTTTAATTTTAACAAGTAGTGGAAGAGTTATTAAATAAATTTCTTGTTTATTTAAATATCCAAAAAGCCTATTCTATTCATACGGTTAATTCCTATCAAGGAGACTTAAACCAGTTCGTCGCATATTGTGCCGGCAATCATACCCTGAAAATAGAAAATATCAGTGAAAGAGAAATAAAAAACTATATCTATTTTCTTCAAGATACCCAATTAACTACTCGTTCAATTGCCAGAAAAATGTCGTCGATTAAAAGTTGGTGGAAATATCTGCAAATGCAAGGTTATGTAAAGCAAGATATTTTTCAGTTTGTGGATGTGCCAAAAATAAGCAAAAAGCTGCCGATATTTCTAGAGGATAGAGAAATTACCCATCTATTTGAATTATTGCAGACGAATAGTCAAAATTATTTAAGAGATTTATCAATTTTGGAATTACTATACTCAACGGGGCTTCGAGTATCCGAACTGGTAAAAATGAATATGATCGATATTGATTTTTATCGCCATGAAATCAGAATTATGGGGAAAAGAGAAAAAGAACGGATTGTAATTCTGGGAGAAAGAGCGATTAAAGCCCTAAATGATTATTCAAAAAAAGAACGAAAAAAAATAGTCAAAAAACAAAATGAGCGAGCGGTGTTTGTAAATAGTACTGGAACCAGATTAACAACCCGAACAGTTCAGCGCTTGTTTGAGCGGCTAGGCAAGCTTTCCGGAAAACATATTACCCCACACGTATTACGCCATTCATTTGCAACAGCACTTCTTAATAACGGTGCAGACTTGCGTGTTGTTCAAGAATTGTTGGGCCACTCCAGTTTGCAAACGACACAGATTTATACGCATGTATCAATTAAAAAACTAAAAGAAGTTATAAACAGCGTAAGCTTTTAACCCCTTTCCTTCTTACTAGCCTTAGGGTACGCCTTGACAATATAAAAAAAAAGGTTATAAATATAAGTAGTACAGGGAAATGGGTATAGCTGGACCGCATGTCGGAAGCAACCATTGTTAGTGATTCTCACTAACTTCCCGTAATATTTTTAAAGGGGCTATTATGAGGCAATCGCTTGTTATAAGTGCGAGAGCAATGGATGCATTAACACAACGTATGGCGGTTACGTCCAATAATCTTGCGAATATAAACACAGTCGGATATAAAAAAGATCTGACATTAATTACCTCCTTTCGAGATGCACTTAATAGCAACATAAATTCAATTCAGGATACAGAAATCCCCTCAAATGTTAAATCCGTGACCGATTTTTCTCCCGGCAATTTTCGTTTTACAAATGATAAGCTTAATATGGCCTTACAAGGTGAGGGCTTTTTCAAAATACAATTAGAAAATGGGCAAACGGCCTATACTAGAAAAGGCACTTTTAAATTGGATAACCAGAATCGTTTAGTCGCCGGAGATAACCAATTTGTACTGGGAAAAAATGGAGTAATAACCATCCCAGAAGGGGAGTTTAGTGTAGATAGAGAAGGCGTTATTCGAGACAAAGACGGAAATGAATTTAACCAGATAACCACGGTTAATTTCCCAAAACCCTATGCATTAGAGAAAAATGGAAATAGCATGTTTGTTACATTAAACAGTAATCAGGCTGAATTACGTGCAGATATAGAAATAAAACAAATGTATGTTGAAGAGTCTAACGTAGATGAGTTAAGTTCAATGTTAGAAATGATTAGTATGATGGAGTCTATGAGACAGTACGAATCGAATCAAAAAGTAGTTCAGCTTCAGGATCAGGCAACTGGGCAATTATTAAGCCAGATTGGTAGAGTATAAAAAAGGATTAAAGGGGGACAAGAATGTCAAGATCAATGTGGATTGCCGCAACAGGGATGATGGCTCAGCAAATGAATATCGATGTAATATCAAATAACCTAGCGAACGTTAATACAGTTGGGTTCAAAAAAAGCAGAGCCGATTTTGAAGACTTAATGTACCAAAAGATAAATACGTCGCAAATGGGTGCAGAAGGAAAAGAAGCGGAATCAATTCCTCTGCAAATTGGTTTGGGTGTCAGAAGTGTTGGTGTGCCAAAAATATATACAGAAGGTGCCTTGAATCAAACAAATAGAGATTTGGATATTGCAATTGAAGGAGATGGCTTTTTTCAAGTTCAAATGCCGGATGGCGATATGGGATATACAAGAGCCGGTAATTTTAAAAAAGATAGTGATGGATATTTAGTTACTCCAGATGGTTTTGTTTTATCTCCTGCTATTCAGATTCCAGATGATGTTCAGTCTGTTTTCATCAGTGCAGAAGGTAGGGTGACGGCTAGCAAAGTAGGGGAAACTGTGTCGATTGAGATAGGGCAGATTCAGCTGGTTGCATTCCCAAATCCAACAGGTCTAGAGAATGTTGGACGAAATATTGTAAAACAAACAGGAGCATCTGGAGAGCCTATGATTGATAATCCTGGAGTCGCGGGAATTGGTACCGTATCTCAAGGATATTTAGAAAATTCAAATGTGGATATTGCTGAAGAAATGATCAAAATGATAATTGCGCAAAGAGCCTACGAGATTAACTCTAAGGCAATTCAGTCATCAGATGAAATGATGTCACTGGCTAATAACTTAAAAAGAGGATAAGGAATAATTTCGTGAAAAAAATAATATTACTTTTAATTATTAGCAGCTTTGGGTTTACTGTAATGGTAGATCAAAATGCAATCCATAAACAGATTAAGCAAATGGTGAATGCAGAGCTTCGTAATAAGTATCAAAATGTTGAGATTCAGGTTTTAAAACGACCCCAGTTAATATTTCCAGATGAAATATACAATGTGGAAATTCAAAAACCGAAAAAATTGGTTGGCATGACCGCGGTTACTGTTTTATTAACGAGCAAAACAAAGAAGATGAAGTTGCAATATATCGTGGATGTCAGCGTTATGGACGATGTTCTGGCTTTTTCTCAGACAGTTAATCGTAAAACACCTATCACAAAGTCGACCGTTGAAATTGAAACGAAAGATATCACTAACGAATTATTAGCCGGAAAAGAAATTCTTAAAAATGTGGATGATATAAGTGGTTTAAGGGCACGAGTATTTATTAGAAAGGGAGATATTCTAACCAGAGCCAATACAGAGTATATTCCCGATATTCTGGAGAATAAAGAAATGAGTATGAAAATAAATGACCCAAATTTATCAATAACAATGATCGTTAAAGCCTTAGAGGAAGGTTTTGTTGGGGATACAATACGAGTAATGAATAATAAATATCAGAAAGTTTTATTGGCAAAGGTACTGAGTAAAAGTGAAGTGCTTTTAGTGAACTAAAGGAGCGAAAATGAGAATAATACAGGGGATATTACTTATTTGCTTAACAATTAGTTTTGGTCAGTCATTATGGCAGGGTGAAAAAAGTGGTTTATTTGATGATCACCATGCCAAACATATTGGAGACAGTATCACTATTATTGTAATCGAGTCTGTTAAGTCTATACATAAAACCGGAAATAGTATTGGCAATAGTAATGAAATCAGTGTTGGCCCTGGTTCCGGCTATGCTGGGTTTATGAGTACAAAAACAGCTCTTCCAAATGAAAGTTCATTCAGTGCAAGTGGAGAGCAATCTTCTCAAGGACAATTTGAAGCGGAAGTAACGGTTAGGGTTAAAGAATTAAAGCCCAACGGTGAATTATTTGTCCAAGGCGACAAAATTACAAACATAAATGGCGAGAAACAAATAATCGAAATATCTGGAATTGTCAGACCTGAAAACATTATGGTTGGCAATCGAGTTTACTCATCTTATTTAGCAGATTCAAGAATTAGTTATACACAACAGGGTGAGTTTCAGAATGCGACTGAACCCGGTTTTATTACAAAAGTATTTAATACTATTTTTTAAAAAAGGATACAGATGAAACGATTTATAAAATTAATAACAGTGGTTCTAGTCGCAAGTGTTACGGTATCGTTTGCATTAGAATCAAATCTAAAAACTAGGTTGAAGGATATTTCAAGACTTGAAGATGTTCGAGTTAACCAACTAATCGGTTACGGATTGGTTGTTGGATTAGCCGGGTCAGGTGATGGAAGTAGCAATAAAGCTACCTTACAGGGAATATCAAATATGTTAAGTAACTTTGGGGTGCAGATAGACCCAGCAGATCTTGATGGGAAGAATGTTGCGGCAGTTATGGTCACAGGCAAACTTAACCCATTTAATGTAGTCGGTGACATGATTGATGTTGCAGTCAGTTCAATCGGTAAAGCAAAAAGCCTAAGAGGAGGAGTTTTACTTTTAACACCATTAAAGGGGGCAAACGGAGATGTTTATGCAGTAGCGCAGGGGGCTCTTTCAGTTGGTGGCTTCTCCGTTTCAAATAAAGGCAGTAGTAGCATGAAAAATCATACGACATCTGGACGAGTTCCAAATGGCGCCATAGTCGAGAAGGCGGTTATTACGGATTTGGTAGTAAATGACAAATTGACATGGATTCTGGATCAGGAAGATTTTACAACCATTACCAATATCGGAAATGAAATTAAAACGAAATATCCAAATCTGGAAGTGGATGTAATAAATGCGTCAAAATTTTCAATCGTTGTTTCAGATGATTTTAAGGCCAATGTGGTACAACTGATTTCTGATATTAATAATATCAATGTTAATACGGATATGGTTGCCAAAATTATTATAAATGAGAAAACAGGATCAGTCGTAATGGGCGGTCCAATTATGATTTCTCCAGTCGTTATTGCCCATGAAAGTTTAAATATATCCATAAAAAATACCGATGGTGTTTCTCAGCCCAATATTTTGGCTGGAGGAGACACAACACTGGTAAAAGGGTCAATCGTTACGGTTGAAGACAGAGCGTCTCAGGCACCTTTTAAAACCTTACAATCAGACACAAATACGATTGAAAGTATTGTTGCTATTTTAAATAATATTGGAGTGTCTCCACAAGATATTATTGTAATATTGCAGTTAATGAAAGAAGCCGGTGCAATTAAGGCAAAATTGGAAATAGTCTAGAGCCGGAGGGGTTTTATGAAAATTGAAAATAATATTAGTGCTGAGGAATTACACAGAGAAAAACAGACAAGTGCTGTAAAACAATGGGATAGTTATTTTTTGCAAACATTGTTAAAGGAAATGAGAAAAACAATTCCAAAATCAGACCTATTTGGAAATAGTTTTGCTATGAACACATTTTATGACATGTTAGATAAACAAATAGCAGACAATATAGCAGAGAGTGGTAGTTTAAGTATGAGCCAGAATTTATTTAAAAAAATGTTTAAAGAACAAACACAGGAACTACAAAAAAAACAAATAGGAGAGATATATAAAAAAAACAGTGAAATATAATTAAAGTTTTATTTTCTTCTACCGATAATATAAGTAAGAACCTAGGGAAAGGTAATCGGTAGAAAGGAAAATGAGATGCGAATTATAGAATCTGGGGCTTTCGATGAGATTCGTCGACTACAGGTTAACAAGGCTGTAAATGATAAAAAGCCTGAAACTGCAAAAAGTGGAGATGAAGCTCAGGTAATCGAGGAAAACACTCGAGCCGTAAGCCTAGCCTTAAATGATAAAACATTTGAGGTAAATTTAGAGAAGGTAGAACGAATAAAAAAAGAGATAGAAGACGGATCATATAAATATGATACGACAAGTATAGCAAAGGAGATTTTGTTAAGTGATAAGAGAGGCGACATTAAACTGGGATTATTTAGTTAATAACCTGCGTGAGCAGTCCAGCCTCTATTCTAAGCTTAATAAACTTCTTTTTCGTGAAAACCAAATCATCATAAAAAATAATATCAGTGAGCTTTCTGCCATCACGCCTGAGAAGGATTCGCTTAACTATAAAATTAATGATGCTAAGAAAAACTTCAATATGATAATTTCCAAAATAGTAGTGGGTCAAAGTCAAGATGTTAACATTCGTCAGTTGATAGATGTGGCTCCTACTGAATACAAAAAGGAATTAAAGACCCTTCACCAACAACTCACCGATCTTGCAATTGAGATAAAAAAACATATATATAAAAACCAGAAATTAGTAGAAAGTTCAGTTAAGTATATTAGTCATATGATGAAAAAGATGATTGAAATCAGTAGTGAAAGCGCTCAGCAGGTTTATTGCAATAGGGGATATACGAGAACTCTTGGCGGGCAGCAGAACTTTATGAATATTGTAGCTTAGAAGGGGGAAAAAGTGTCAATAGTTGGTCTGGAAATAGCAAAACGAGCATTATCTGCGCACCAAACCGTTTTAGATGTTATCGGTCATAATGTTGCCAATGTAAATACAGAAGGCTATAGTCGCCAAAAAGTAGATCTTGCAAGTACAGATCCAGTTTCAATTCCAGTTATTAATAAATATAAACCCTTTGCATCCTTAGGTACGGGTGTAAAAGTTTTGCAGATACAACGAATCAGAGATGACTTTTTAGATTCTCAGAAAAGAGATGTCAACCTAGATTATGGTACATGGAGTCAACAAGCAATTAGCTATGAGATGGTTGAAGGCATATTTAATGAACCATCGGATAGTGGAATAATAGCGAATTTAAATAAATTCTGGAATTCATGGGAGTCATTGGCAGTACCGGATCCAAGTAGTTCAGGAGCAAGATCAAATCTAGCGTCTCAAGCGACTATTCTTGCTAACTCATTTCAAGTGACTCGAGATCAACTAACAGATTTGCAAAAAAACCACAATGCAGATATTAATAGTACCGTAGAGAAGATTAATGCGTATGCAGATCAGTTAGGTATTTTAAATGGACAGATTGTAGAAGCGGAGTCCTCTGGTTATGCGAACGATTTAAGAGATAAGCGAAACGTAATTGTTTCAGAATTAGCCCAGCTTGTTAATGTTCAATATTATGAAGATTCATATGGTTCAAGTACGGTTGCAATAGGTGGCGCATTTATTGTTGCAGACAGGAATGTTAATCACTTGGCGACAGAATCAAACAGTAAAAATTCTGGATTTTATGACGTTATTTGGAAAGATAGTACAAAACTGGTTTCAATAACAGGTGGAGAGTTGTATGGATTAATTGAGGCCAGAGATACAAACGTTCCCAAATTTATAAATTATCTCGATGATGTTGCATCTCAATTGATAACGAGTGTAAATGATATTCACAAACAGGGGTATGCCTCAGATGGATCAACGGGTTACAATTTTTTTTCAGGTTCATCTGCAAGAGATATTCATGTTACCGAGGAAATAAAATACGATCCGTCTAAAATATCAGCATCAAGTAGAGCAGATAATATAGCGGGTAATGGTGAAAATGCTTCTGCAATAGCAAATGTTAGAAACGCCCTATTAATGGACTCGAATACAACGTCTATGGATCAGTATTATCAAAATATTATATCTCAGTTAGGGGTAGATACTGCAGAAGCCGGAACGTTTATGGAAACAAATGATAGTTTAATCAGACAGCTAGATAATCAGATCCAAAGTATGTCTGGTGTTTCAATAGATGAAGAAATGTCGGAAATGATAAAAGCAGAACATGCGTATAGCGCTGCGGCAAAGTACATTCAGGTTGTAAAAAACATGCTTGATGTGCTCATGGGTATCGTATAAGGAGGTGACGAGTGAGAATAACAAACAACTTAATTTCGGATCATGTACTAAATAATATTCAAAAAGGAATGAGTCGCGTTTCTGATTTGCAGAATCAATTAAGTACTGGTAAAAAATTTCAAACCCCATCGGATAATCCCATTGAGGTGAGTCGCTCTTTAAGAGTAAATGACCAAGTGAACAAAACCGAACAATACATGCGAAATCTTGAGGTTATGCAACCGATATTGCAACAGTCAGATGGTGTTTTATCTGAAATAACCACTCAACTTAATAGTGTCGACACGTTAACAAAGCAGTTCTTAAATGCGTCAAATAATGATAATTATGAATTACTTGCATCAAATATGAGCGAGATATTAGACACTGTTATTTCCTTGGCAAATTCGAATTATAATGGGAAGTATGTGTTCGGAGGATATAATACATCCGAAGTACCGTTTACAAGAGAAGGAGATAAAATTCGCTATAATGGAACGGATGATGTATTAACTGCAAATATATCTGAAAATACTTCAATCGATGTCAGTATTCCAGGTTCATCTATTTTTACAACACATCAAATATTAGGTGGATCAGAAGTTTCATCAAAAAGTGCTGCATTTATACCTGAACCAAGCACAAATACATTCTCAATTAAAGTAGGTAATATGGCGGCTGTAGATATTACGGTTAATGCGGATACCTCAAATATTTCTCTACAAGATATTGCAGATAAGATTAATATATCCGGTGCGGAAGTGAACGCATATGTCAAGGAATCTGAAAATGGTTATCGCTTAAAATTGGTTTCAAATTTTGTAGGTGAAGACGGTGAAATTACTCTTGCTGATACTGGAGCTGATATTAGTGATGGATTGTTAAATAGACTAGGATTGGTAGATGGTGCAAATCTGACTTCTGGAAGGCAAAATAATTTTAACACGGGTGTGCTGGATCAGATGGTTCGTATATATAATAAAATGAGTGTGAACGATACAGACATTGACCAAGAACTTGCAAATATGGATTTAGGAAGAGACAATATTTTATTAAATTATGGCAAGGTTGGGGTTATGATGCAGAATATTGAGCAGAAGCAATCCCTAATGACAGACATGAAGCTCAAACAGCAAGAGTTGTTATCCTCAATTGAAGATATTGATTATGCTGAAATTATGACAGAATTAAACTCAGAAATGGTGGCGTATCAAGCTGCAATTCAAGCTGGTGCAAGAGTGGTTATGCCATCGCTGTTAGATTACTTATAAAAGGAGGCAATAATGAATATAAAAACAATAAGATTTGGAGAAATAGAGGTGGATAATGATAAGATTCTTAGTTTTGTTGTTGGTCCGCTTGGATTTGAAAATAATTTAAGATGGGTGATTGTTGATAATGGCTTGTTGGGATGGTTACAATCAATTGACGATCCTGAATTAGCGTTTGTTGTCGCGAATCCATTTGAATTCTATGAAAACTATGAATTTAGTATTAATCCAGAAGAAATGAAGTTATTGGAAGTCACAACAGATAAAGAGGTTTCGGTTCTCTCAATTGTATCAATTCCTCCAAAAGTTGAAAATATGACGATTAACTTGCTGGCTCCTATCGTAATTAACATGAAAGGTCATAAAGCAAAACAAGTGATACTCAATTCAAATAAATATACAGTTAGGCATTTTGTTTATAATGATTTGTTAAAAATAAAAGAAAGCAAACGGGATGTAGCCGCTCAATGTTAGTCTTAACGAGAAAACAAAATCAATCGATTGTTATTGCAGATAATATAACAATCAAAATTATTGAAGTGAATGAGGGTAATGTCAAAATTGGTATTGATGCTCCTAAGAACATACCTGTTTTTAGAGAAGAAATTTACGATGAAATACAGAAAGAAAATAGACGAGCAGCTGAGGTTTCAAAAGATCTAAATTTAGACGGATTATTAAAGGGATAAAATGAGTATTGGAACAAATATTAACTCAATTAATATGAATGCAATTAATCAGCAGTATCGATTTGCGTTTACGGATAACTCTGAACCGGCTCCGATAACAGAATCGATATTGACTCCTGATTCAAAGGATAAGGGCGATTATAGTAACATCTCTTTTGAGAATTTTAATAAGCTATTATTAAATGTTGAACACACTAATAAAAAGTCAGGTGTAGTCCTTGGTTATAATGATCAGCCAAAAGAAATAAAGGAACTATTTTCAAAAATAGCCAATGGCAAATATGAAAATTTTATTAAAACAAATGTGGATGGATTTGTCTTTGGAAGAAATCTTGAAAAGATGGGGTCAAATGGTCAGTTTAGTGAATATCTAGGTGTTTCAGTTGGGGGAGATGTTTCAAAGGAAATAACAGATGGGGCAATGGATAAACTTGCTTTTTTAGATACATATAATTACATTTTTAATCAACTAGAAACCTCTTCTAAAGGAGATGAACTATTCACAGGATTCTCACAAGTACTATCGGTTGCAGCGAATGAATTGCATCAATCATATAACATGTCGAAAGGTTATATAAAGGAAGATGAAAAATCCTATCAGTTTTTAAAAGAAATGTTTCAAGATATAAATAAATATCTGGAAAATGGGGGTAGTTTTAATTTTGTTAAGAAGGACGAAGAGGGTGTGTTTAAAGAAGTAATAACTAGCATGGTTAATAATCTGGATCAATATATTACTAATCTTTCAAGTGCAAGTGACAAACTTGTATTTCAGTTTTCAGCAACAGTATAAATATAATAGGGGGTGTTGACGAAATATAAAACAAAGAAATAATTAAACAAAGGGATAAAAAATGCTGGTCCGCATGTCGGGGGCAAAAATCCCAAATATAAAAGTTATTAACTGAGGAGGTGACGCTTTTTAATTAATAGTTTGTATTATGGATAATACTATTTAAAACAAGGAAGGAGTGAATTTATGCGAATTAATCACAATATAGCAGCAATGAATGCTTGGAGAAATTTAGGGGTATCAAACTCATCTTTAGGAGGATCACTTGAAAAGTTATCTTCAGGTTACAGAATAAATAGAGGTGCTGATGATCCAGCCGGTCTGTTAATTTCTGAAAAGCTAAGATCTCAGATATTTTCTATGGATCAAGCCATACGAAATGCCAGCGATGCGATTTCAATGGTACAAACTGCTGAAGGTGCTTTAACAGAGATGAATAATATGCTAAACAGTATTAGAACATTAGCTGTTCATGCTGCAAATACCGGTGCAAATGATACAGAATCGATTGCTGCGGACCAAACAGCCGTAGATAAAGCATTAGAATCTATGCAACGAATCGCAACCACTACAAAGTATGCTGGGAAAAATCTATTGGATGGTAGTGCCGGAACAGAAGTCGTTTCTAATGATACAGATATTGACGTAACTGCTATTGGAACAGTAAATGCATCTGGCCAACAAGATATAGCAGTTAATACGGTAGCAACTGCAGCGACAGCGACAGCTGCAACAGCAATAACAGGTAGTGCTGGAGGAGCCGGTTCAGTCACGATGTGGTACGAAGATGGTGGAGAG
>MFRH01000075.1 GCA_001783275.1 Candidatus Margulisbacteria bacterium GWF2_35_9 | reverse complement strand
GAAACTCGCCCTCACTCATTTCAATCGTAAATGGCTCGAGCATTGTTCTTCAATGGAATAAGTCAGAATTTGATATCTTGAGGAGTCAAAACGGCACCTCAAGTTGGGGAGGTCAAAGATATTCCCCTTTTGCATTTACAGAATTAGGGGTCGCAATGCTTTCAAGCATTTTAACTAGCGATAGAGCAATAAAGACAAATATCCAAATAATGAGAATATTTTCAAAACTTAGAAAATTGGTTGATGCTTGTGTTTTTTCTTTTAATTTAAAATTTAACATTCATAATTAACAATTTTCAAATGCTGAGTGGTGAGTGGTAAATATAATACATTTATTGTTGACGTAGAATTGGTATTGTCGAATATCGTTGACGTAAAATTGTCTTGCATGATATTATTGTTTTATTGATCGGCATATTGAAAACTTGAAAGTTGGCTTGAAATACAGCTATTTAGAGGAATAAAGATGGGTAATGAAATAATACCAAATGAGCTTATCGAGAGTAAAATTTTAATAATTCGTGGTAAAAACGTTCTGTTAGATAAAGATATTGCCTTGCTTTATGGTGTGGAAACTCGCCGCTTGAATGAACAGGTTAAGCGAAATATTGATCGTTTCCCAGGAGATTTTATGTTTCAGTTAAGTATCGAAGAGTTTGACCTTTTGAAATCGCATTTTGCGACATCAAATTGGGGCGGTACGCGAAAAGTACCATATGCGTTTACTGAACATGGAGCTTTAATGTTAGCAACTGTTCTAAAAAGTCCAAAAGCAATAACAACGAGTATTCAAATAATTAGGATATTTACAAGACTTCGCCAGCTTGTAAATTCTAATAACGAAATGGCTCTTAAACTTGATCTAGTAATCAAAACACTAAATGAACATGATGGACATATTCAATCTATCTATTCTGTGATTGAAAAGCTATTAGAACCAACGGAGAGTGATGATAAGAAGATTGGGTTTGTATGAAAAGTAAAGAGTGACAAGTTACAAGTGACACGTTACTGCTTTTAAGTCACTGTTTTTAATAATGGAGATTATTTATATGAAGAGTCATAAAGATTTAACCGTTTGGAAGAATTCAATTATTCTTGTTAAGGAAATTTACAAAGTAACAAAAGTTTATCCAAAAGAGGAGATTTATGGATTAACAAGTCAAATCAGGAGGGCTGCTGTTTCCGTTCCAAGCAATATTGCCGAGGGAGCAGCTAGGCATTCTGATAAAGAGTTCATTCAGTTCTTATATATTGCCCTTGGATCTGTATCAGAAGTTGAGACACAGATAATTATATCTAATGAGCTTGGTTATATAACAGATATCAGAGATTTAAATCAGCAAGTGAATGCTATTAGAAAAATGCTGCTTGGTTTAATAAAGGCTGTTAATAAGTGACAGAAAATTAGTAACAAGTAACAGGTAACAAGTGACACGTTACTGCTTTTAAGTCACTGCTTTTCCCGTTACTCGTCACTTCTTTAAAGTCACATTTTCTAAGTTACTGCTTTTCTACTAATTGACACCTTTTGACACTTCGTGATAAATTCTCTATATGCAAAAAAGCTCAAAAATATACATTGCAGGACATAATGGTTTAGTGGGTTCTGCGGTTGTCAGACATTTATATAAAGAAGGCTTTAAAAACTTAATTTATAAAACTTCAAAAGAACTTGATCTACGCAATCAATCTGCGGTTGAAACTTTTTTTAAAGAGAATCGACCCGATTATGTTTTTCTTGTTGCTGGAAAAGTTGGTGGTATTCAAGCAAACAGCACTTATCCTGCTGAATTTATTTATGACAACATGATGATTGTGTTTAATGTGATTCATTATAGTTATATATATAAAGTTAAAAAGTTATTATTTGTTGGTAGTTCATGTATATATCCTAAGTTTGCAAAACAACCAATTAAAGAAGAATACTTATTAAGTGGTGATTTAGAAGAAACAAATGAAGCCTATGCAATGGCTAAAATATCCGGTATTAAAATGTGTAAAGCATATAATCTTCAGTACCAAACAAATTTTATTAGCGCTATGCCGACAAATCTATTTGGAAGAAATGATAATTATCATCCAGAGAATTCTCATGTATTGCCAGCATTAATTCGTCGTTTTCATGAAGCTAAAATTAGTAAAGCAAAAGAAGTTGTTATTTGGGGTACAGGTAATCCTTTAAGAGAATTCTTGTTTTCAGATGATTTAGCAGAGGGTTTAGTTTTCTTAATGAATAATTATGATGAAAATGACCATATTAATATTGGATCAAATAGAGAGATAAGTATACGCCATTTATCAGAAATAGTTGCGGAGGTTGTAGGTTATAAAGGAAAACTAGTAAATGATCTAAGTAAGCCAGATGGAACACCACGTAAACTGATGGATAGCTCAAAAATATTTTCATTAGGCTGGAAGCCGAGGACGAGTCTAAAAGAAGGACTAAAAATAGCCTATGAGGATTTTTTAGTAAATAAAAAATTAATTTTCTTATAATGATCCTTTCATGTCCTTCTACAGATTGACACCTGGTTATTCATTCTGTAATGAAGAAGCTCGGTTTATATAAAAAAGCTATTTCTAATTATTTCATCATTTATCATTTATAAAATCTGTGATTAAATAGCTAAATGTTATTTAATTCAATAGATTTCGCAATATTTTTGCCAATTGTTTTTGTTTTGTACTGGTTTGTTTTTCAACGGAATCTCAAACTTCAAAATTTCTTTTTGTTAATAGTTAGCTATGTTTTCTATGGTTGGTGGGATTGGCGTTTTTTATCATTAATAATTTTTAGTTCTTTTGTAGATTATTCTGTTGGGATTGGGTTATCAAAAACAGATGATAGGCAAAAAAGGAAGTTGTTACTACTCACAAGTATTTTTATTAATTTGGGTTTTCTTGGTTTTTTTAAATATTATAATTTTTTTCTAGAGAATTTTGTGAATGCTTTTAGTTTTTTTGGACATCCAATAAGTCAACAGGGACTAAGTATTATATTGCCGGTTGGTATAAGTTTTTATACGTTTCAAACATTAAGCTACTCTATAGATGTCTATAAACGAAAACTTGAACCTACAAAAGATATAATAGCGTTTTTTTCATTTGTCAGTTTTTTCCCTCAACTTGTTGCAGGACCAATTGAAAGAGCATCAAATCTGTTGCCACAGTTTTACAAAAAAAGAACGTTTAAATACGATAAAGCTGTTGATGGAATGCGACAAATTCTATGGGGATTATTTAAGAAAATAGTAATAGCAGATAATTGTGCCATATATGTTAATGCAGTATTCGGAAATACTAGTGAGTATACAAGTAGTACTTTAGTTCTTGCCGTAATACTTTTTGCATTACAGATATATGGGGATTTTTCTGGATATTCGGATATTGCGATAGGTGTTTCAAAGTTATTTGACTTTAAGCTAATGAAAAACTTCGCCTTCCCATACTTCTCTAGAGATATTGCTGAATTTTGGCGAAGGTGGCATATTTCATTATCGACAGGGTTCAGAGATTACGTTTATATTCCTCTAGGTGGTAGCCGAGTATCGACCTTAAAAAAGGTTAGAAATATTTTTATTGTATTTATTGTGAGTGGTTTTTGGCACGGGGCAAATTGGACATTTATTGTTTGGGGGGCAATTAATGCTTTAGCGTTTTTACCATTACTATTGTTTGGTAAAAACAGAACCCATATCGATGCTATGGGTAAAATTCCAAAATTGAAAGAATTATTCTTAATGGCAGGAACTTTTACAATGACTTGTTTTGCTTGGATATTTTTTAGAAGTGAAAGCATATTATCGGCATTTATTTATATTAAATCTATTTTTTCATGGTCACTATTCACAATGCCAATGTCAGTGACAGGTATTAGTCGAAAACTAATAATTTTACTGTCAATATTATTTGTGATAGTGGAGTGGTTTCAAAAAGATAAAGAGTTTGGTTTAGATTTTCGAGGTTCTCTATTTAAAATACCAATTAATAGGTGGATAGTATATGTTTTGATGTTATTTATTATTTACTATGCAGGAAAATTCAATCATTCTGCATTTATTTATTTCCAGTTTTGAGGTTAATATATGGGTAAATTTATTAAAAGATTTCTTTGTTTATTTATTTTTATTATTATTTTGGGAATTGTATTAAATATTGTAATTAAAAAAAAGAATATAGATCCCGATTATTATGGTTTCCAATATCAAGAAATATATAATAGGCAAAGTAGCATTAATGCAATAATCATTGGTTCATCACATGCTACGCATGGTATTCGACCAGAATTATTAAATATTCAAGGATATTCTTTTTATAATTTTGCTTTAAATGGGAGCAATCCAGAGTTTCACTTTAATTGGTATAAAGAAATTTTTAGAAAAAAACATACAAAACCAGAATACATTATATATTGTGTAGATTGGTTTATTTTTGACGAGAAAATTCTTTGGAGAAAATATGAACAAGATTCTGAGTATTTTTCTAGTGATATTTTTATTAATAATTTATTAAGATATATGGAATTTAATACAAAATTACTTATATTAAATAGATTTCCGGTTTTGAAACATAAAACAATTGAAGATTTAATTTATTTATTTAAAAATAATACAAATCATTTATTTAAAAATGATTACAATAGAGGGTATATTTCTTATGAAAAACCTTATATCCATTCGCTAGACCCAAGCACGGAAAGTATGGTTATTAACCAAATAAATTATTTTAAAAAATTTATTGATTTACTAATGCATGATAAAGTTAAGATAATCTTTGTTAATATTCCAGAATATGGTTCAATAAATGACTATAAATCATTGCAATCTATGGTTATTTTTAAAGAAATAGCAACAAAATATAATTTGCCTTTTTTGAATTATAATATAGGAATTACTTCAAACATTAACAATCAGAGGGAATACTATAGCGATTGGGAGCATTTAAATAGTATTGGTAGCTATGAATTTTCAAAGATGTTAAGAAGAGACTTATTAAATATTATAAGGTAAAATGTTGCAAGTTAGTCTTCTAAACAAATAGAGGATTGTCAATTAAATTTAAAGTGAATCTTAATAATTAAATGAAAAGATTAAATAGAAATAATACGTATTTTCAAAATCTACAGAAAAAAATAAAATCAATTTTATCAGTAATAAGAATTAAGCCATTTAGCACTGATACTGTTTATGGTCGTTCACAAGAAAGATACCGTAGAGTTGTTCTATCTGCCGGCAGTTCGCTTATTTATAAGGGCGTAACCATTATAACTAGTTTAATATCTGTGCCTTTAACTGTTAATTATTTAGGTGCGGAAAGATATGGTTTATGGATGACCATTACATCAACTCTTGCTATTTTAACTTTTGCAGACCTAGGAATTGGTAATGGGCTTTTAAATGCAATTTCGAAAGCTGATGGTCTTAACGATAATAGTATTTCCAAAAAAGCTATTTCTAGTGCTTTTTTTATGCTTTTAGTGGTAGCGTTTTTTTTGTGTATAAGTTTTCTTTTAATTTATCCCTTTATATCTTGGAGTCGAATATTTAATGTTACATCAAAAATAGCGATTTCTGAGTCTGGATCTGCTATGGCGGTAATGTTCTTTATGTTTATAATTAACTTACCCTTAGGCGTTATTCAAAAAACCCAAATTGGGTTTCAAGAAGTATATAAAAATAATTTGTGGCTTGGATTTGGAGCTATACTAGGGCTTGGGGGAGTGGTGTTTATGATTTTTGCAGGGAGGGGGCTTCCGTGGCTAGTTCTAGCTATTATGGGTGGACCTTTGTTGGCAACTATTTTGAACGGGTATTTTTTGTTTTTTCGTAATAATACAGAGTTATTACCAAGCTGGCGTAGTTTTAATATGTCATTTGGTATGAAATTAGCAGGTACAGGATGTATCTTTTTATTTTTACAACTGTTTAGCGTGATTGGTACTTTTGCTGACAATATAATAATAGCGCATGTCCTCGGTGCTTCGTATGTCGCTGGATATGCAATTACAAAAAAACTTTTTCTAGTCCTTCAATTTGGGCAGTTTATTATTTCTCCCCTGTGGCCAGCATTTGGAGAAGCAATGTATCGAAAGGACTTTAAATGGGCTAAAAAAACATTGGTGAGGATATTAATATTAAGTATTTTTATTGGTACAGTAACGGCGTTGCCACTGCTTGTATTTGGAAAATCAATTATTGCTATTTGGGTTGGGAAAGAATTTGTGCCATCCATGGCACTTCTGGCTGGATTCTTTTGTTGGTCAATATTTAATAATTATGTTGGATCGATGTCTGTTTTTTTAAATAACGATTTATTCATTAAAAAAGAATTAGTTATAATAGGAATAGCTGCAATATTTTCAATATTATTTCAGACAGCACTATGTGCACAAGTGGGTATTGAAGGGGTTGTTTGGGGAATGCTCCTGTCATATAGTATATTTTATATGGTGCCAGTATATAAATTGGCCTTTGGGACATTAGGGGCTTTAATAAGAGAACAGTAGAGAGATATTATGGATATATTATAAATGTCCGCTATCTGGTGAACGGGCTATAAAGTTAATTACATTAATTGGCAAATTTACTCATAATTTATGACGAGCTTTTGGGCTGGCAATGTCTACATTTCTAAATAATGGTAATCTATTAAAAACACAAATTATATTTATTTGTTAATAAATATGGAGTTTCAGAAGCAATTTGTGCAACTGTTTCAGGTTATCGCATTTTTTATATTATTCATATTTTTTTATTGTGGTTGGCATATTGTTTTTTTTTTGCTAATATTAAACAAAATTTAGAGAATAATGATATAGATAGGGGTATTAAATGATAATTAAGTTGGTTAATTTTTTAAAAAGAAACTTTATTATATTAATTATAAATATAAAGCAAAAAATAGGAATAAAATATTCTACGCGTAGGTTACGTTCAGGTGTATTATTAAAAGTTCGAAATATAGACATTCTATGTAGAGGTATTTTACGAGAGTCGTTTGAAGCTAAAACGCAACAAGCTATTATGTCTAATATAAAGGAAGGTATGACCGTTTTAGATATCGGTGCCAATATCGGTTATTATACCGTTCAAATGGCTGATAAAGTTGGCAGTAAAGGGAAAGTTTTAGCTTTTGAACCTAATCCAGTTGTATTGGAACAATTACAACTTAATATTAATTTAAATAATTTTGACAATGTAATTGTAGAGAAGTTAGCGTTATCGTCTAAAAATGGGTTTGATGAATTTTGCACTCCAGAAGAAGGCAAAGAGTCTCATGGTAGTTTAAAAGAAAATATCACTTTTGAATTAAAAAAAAAGTTTTCTGTAAAAACTGAAAAGTTAGATGATGTTTTGGATAGGTTAGGAATTTCAAAAGTAGATTTTATTAAAATAGATGTAGAGGGCGCAGAAAAATTAATTTTTGATGGAGCAACTAAATTGTTGTCTAGTAAGCATAAGCCAATAATTATTTTTGAAGCAGCGGAGCATTTATGCCGACCATTTGGAAATAGAGTATTTGATGTACTTAATTTGTTATATTCATTTGGTTATTATGTTGAACAATTTG
The DNA here is from genome assembly GCA_001783275.1 of Candidatus Margulisbacteria bacterium GWF2_35_9. Lineage (GTDB taxonomy): Bacteria > Margulisbacteria > Riflemargulisbacteria > GWF2-35-9 > GWF2-35-9 > GWF2-35-9. Next base: position 7,446 of record MFRH01000075.1, on the reverse strand, counting down.
AATATGGAATGTGGATGGCATTGCCTAGAGTTGAAAGGGGGTAGAAATGAAATTCTATTCAAAAAATTATTTCATAAAAAAAATTTCATACGTAGTAAAACAAGTTTTGGGAATAAAAACCAAATTTCTTTTAAGTAGATACTCAAGATTTCAATCAGAATTCGATAGGGATTATACATTAAATAGTGCGATTGTTAATTTCCACTCTAGAAATAAATTACATGCATATATGCATCACTATTTTTATCATAATTGCCCTTATTATATTCAGAAGCACAGGAAGTATTTTCGTGCTGAAAATCGTGGTTTTGGGGAAGACGCTTTGCATTCAATGTGGTATCTGCTTTTTAGAGAGATTCAGCCTAAACATTGCTTAGAAATAGGTGTGTATCGGGGGCAAGTTATTTCGTTATGGGCATTAATCGCCAAGGAAAATGGTTATAATATTGAAATTAGCGGGATATCTCCATTCAGTTCTATTGGAGACAGTGTGAGTACTTATATGCGTGACATTGATTATTATGAAGATGTATTGGCTTCATTCAAATATTTTGATTTATCTCCCCCAAATTTGGTTAAAGCTTTATCTACTGATAAAGAGGCTATTAGTTATATAAGTGAACAAGAGTGGGATTTAATATATATTGATGGAAGTCATGATTTCGAAACAGCATTGGCAGATTATCAGTTGTGTCATAAATACTTGAAGGTTGGAGGCATTTTAATCCTTGATGACGCGAGTTTATGGACTGATTATATTCCTCTTCCTTTTTCTTTCGGCGGTCATCCAGGGCCGTCTAAGGTTGCAAGGGAATATGCAGAAAAAGAAATGAGATTCATAGGAGCGGTTGGCCATAATAATATTTATAAAAAGTTATAATAAATTGAAATGAAGTATTATATTAACTATGCTGATAATATTTTTAAAAAACAGCAAAAATTTGCATTAACAATGGCAAAATTCTTTGGTAATTTTGATGAAGTGATTAGCTATAGTAAAAAAGATATTGATACAGACTTTTATAAAACAAATAAACATATTTTAGAACAAAAAAGAGGTGTTGGTTATTGGTTATGGAAGCCTTATTTCGTTGTTAAAACAATAGATAAATTGAAAAATGGAGATTATTTGTTTTATTGTGATGCAGGTGCTTTTTTTTTGAAGAATGTAGATATATTAATTAATGAAATGGAAAAAGCAAAACAAGATATAATGGGATTTGAGTTGCCATTAATTGAGGAGCAATGGACTAAAAAAGAATTATTTATTAATTTAGAGTGTAATGAGGAAGAGTATTATTCAAGCAATCAGATTTTAGCATCATTTATGTTAATAAAAAAAAACAAAAAATCCAGTATTTTTTGTAAGAATTGGTTGGAGGCTTCTTGTAATGTTATTAATATTACAGATGAACACGATAAAAACATAAAGCAAAAAAATAATTTCATTGAACATAGGCATGATCAATCAATATTTAGTTTGCTTTATAAAAAAAATAAGTTAAAATCTTTTAAAGATCCTTCACAATTAGGTAAACATCCTCAGCCATATTCTAGTATTAAGGGAATTAAAATTACATTAAATAAATTAACATTATTAGAAAATGGGAGATTATTTAATGTTAAGCAATATGCTGAGAAGTATAAATTTATCATTTTCCATCATAGAAGCAAGTCTCCTATAAAGTCTTTGCTGAAATATTTAATAAAAGAATGTTTTAGAATTGCATTGTGAGTTTTGAATCACTAATTTCTATGATTACCCTTTCATATAATTCCATATGTTTAGATTAGATTATTAGTATAAAAGGTTGCTTATAAATCAAAAAAAAGAAATAATATCAACATGTATAGTTGTATTAACAATTAGAGTTTAATACCTATTATATTTTCATAAAAGAGTATCACTTAATTATTGAAAAGAATGGAAATATACAGAAAAATAGATTTTCTTATTATAAATATACGAAGGAGTGTATTAAATGAACAATAAACCATTATTTACTATAATTACAGTATGTTTGAACTCTGAAAAGACAATTAAACAAACTATTGAATCTGTTTTAAATCAAACCTGTCAAGATTTTGAATATATTATTGTAGATGGGATATCAACTGACAGTACTCTTCAAATTATAAAAGAGCATGACCCTCAATTTAAAGGGAAAATGAAGTGGATCTCAGAAAAAGATGAAGGCATCTATTTTGCAATGAATAAAGCTATATCAATGTCAAAGGGCAGAATTATCGGCATAATTAACAGTGATGACTGGTATGCGATTGATGCATTAGAACATGTTTCACGAGCATACTTAAAAAATAGAACTGGTGGTGTATTTTATGGTATAGCTCGAGCTATAAGTAATGAACAAGAATTTAAGTTAGTTAGGGTCCATCATGCTCATCTATATAAATATATGATGAAGCACCCGACTTGTTTTGTACAAAAGATGTATTATGATAAATATGGCATTTTTAACACAACATACAGAGTAGTTGCGGATTATGATTTTCTTATAAGAGTAAAGATGGGCGGTGGTGAGTTTATTCCATTAGATTACGTTCTTGCTAGTTATAGGGATGGTGGATTTAACGATAATGTTGGTTATTTTTTCCATCAAAATGAATTAAATAATATGATATATAGACATAGGTTAATAACTACAACATTGTTTCTTGCAAAAAAAGTAAGGATACTATTTGTTGCTATTACAAAAAGTATTCATTGCCAAATTAAAAAAAGTTTATACAAGATTAAGTTTTAATTGGTTAACTCAATATGTTATTAATATTTTTTCTCTTTAGTAACCTATTAATTTTATGATAGATTGAGTATTGAAAAGTGGCGAGTATACGGCATATGATAAAGAGCATGAAGTTCGCGTATCTAAGGCATGTCTTTGGCTCGGGGGGAAATAGGTGAGGGGAATGAAGACAAACAAAAATACAATAACCGATTACTAGATGGTATTACCCTTACATCAAAGGGTGGGTTTATATAGCTGATAATGTTTATTAATATAGTTTGATTGAAACTCATCTGATTTCATCAAAAACTAAGAAAGGGAGTAATTGGTATTCTTATATTATTTTGAACACTTATTGCCTAGTTCATATCGTCCAGAATATCGCTTTAGTATGGGAAAATTAATCCTGTTGACAATCAATTGTTGAACGTGTTTTACTTGGCTATGATAAATGAATGGAGAACTTTTTTGTAAACAGCCGTAAACTATTTGATTTTTTTGTTGAAAAGGAGAACAAGGTGCTTAAAATCGAAAATTTAAGCATTTTATTGTTTGTGTGTTTAAATTTAGGAGTATATGATGAATGATAATGAATTAAAAGAGCTTTATGTTGAACATCATAAAAAAAATAGAGTCCATGATTTTATATTTGGTGGGAAAGAGCGTTATGAGCATATTGTTGATCTGGTTAGGGAATTAGAGCTTAAAGAAAAGTCTGTTTTAGACCTTGGTTGTAGAGATTGTGCCTTAGCAGAACAGTATGAACATTTAATTAATAAAAACAATTATATAGGTGTTGATATAGACGAAGAGTCTTTAAAAAGAGCAAAGAAGAAAGGGTTTACTGTTGTAAATAGTGAAATTAATAGTTACCTGAGAAATAGTGAAAAAAAGTTTGATTTGGTAATAATTTCTGAGGTTCTAGAGCACTTAGCACATCCAAAAAAAACAATAGAACTTATTTTAAATGTTTTGAATAAAAATGGGCACTGTATCGTTTCAGTCCCGAATGCGTTTAGATTGAAGAATCGGATTAAATTTTTATTGGGAATACAATTTGAAGAAGACTATACACATCTAAGGTCATATAATAGTAGAATGTTAACGGATTATTTTTCTAGCTATCAATTTACGGTTCAACGAAAAGATTATATCATTTCACAGTTTTTGTGGATAAACAAAAAACTCTTTGCTAATACGCTAATAATGGTATTTAAGAAATTTTGATGCTACTGAAAAAAATCATAAAAATAGATAGTTGCAAAAAAATATATAGAAAGGAATTTTTTTTGTAAATAGAAAATATTGTTTATTTTTATGTTATTGTAAACATAATATGAGAATTTTATATATATCCTGTAATATTGAATCTAATCCTAAAGGTGGCAGGGAAATGTTGACCAAGGTAAATCATGATGCACTCAGTAGCATTTTGGGGACTAATTTATTTTTATTAAAACTTGTTCGTCAGAAGGTAAGTGGAGTTAAATCCATACTAAAGGCTTATAATGGTCACATTGACGGTCTAAATAAACAGTCAATAAAAGAAGCATTACAAATAATACAAAGCAAACAAATAGCCAAAGTTTTTCTCGATGGTTCGAACCTTGGTAGCTTAGCAAAAGTGATCAAAAAAAAGCATCCAAAGATTGAAGTTATTACCTTCTTCCATAATGTTGAAGTTAGGTTCTTTTGGGGAGCTTTTTATTCAAAGATGTCTTTTCGTTCCCTTGCAGTATTAGTTGTTAATTATTTAGCTGAACGTAAATCAGTATTATATAGTGATAAGCGAGTTTGTTTAAGCAATAGAGATAGTAAGTTACTGAAGAAGATTTATGCCAGAGAATCCACGTATATTACGCCAATGGTTCTTGAAGATAAGATGCCAGTTGGTTTTGATAAAGCTAATACTTTTTCTAAAGATAAGTATGTTTTATTTGTTGGTGGTACTTTTTATGCCAACATTTTTGGTATCAAGTGGTTTGTAAATAATGTTGTCCCTCATGTGGATATTAAACTTTATATTGTAGGTCTTGGTTTTGAAAAATTGAGAGAAGAATTAGAGGTTAATAGTCATGTTAAGGTAATCGGTGCTGTTGATAGTCTTTCTGATTGGTATAAGAAATCCCAATTTGTAATTGCACCTATCTTTGATGGTTCTGGCATGAAGACAAAAGTTGCTGAAGCTCTAATGTATGGCAAAAAAGTTGTTGGTACTCCAGAAGCATTTTCAGGATACGTTGATAGTTTGCCCCAAGCAGGTTGGGTATGCAAAACAGCAGAAGAATTTATTGAAGCTATCAATTGTGCAAAAACTGAAATAACGTTACCATTTGATAATGAGTTAAGAAGAATATATGAAAATAAATATTCTGTTTTGTCTGCAAAAAAGAGATTGGGTAAAATATTAAATGATTAATAATTTAAAATCAAAATTTACAAACCTAATCCCTAAAAAACAGCAAGTGCCCTTTAAATATTATTTAGATATATTCAGAGGATATCATGAGGAAGAATTGCAACTTTTAAAATATATGGTTAGTAAAGGAGATTTAGTTGTAGATGTTGGTGGCAACAGGGGGCAATATTCGTATAAGCTTTGGAGTTTAGGTTGCAGAGTTGAAGCGTTTGAGCCGAATCCTCTTTGTTTTTCTATTTTGTCAGCCTGGGCAAAAAATATATCAGGAATTAATGTTCACTCTGTTGCTTTGTCAGACAAAAAAGATTCTACAATCTTAAATATTCCAATTGATAAAAAAGGTCATGAACACGATGCTTCTGCTTCAATAGAGCACAATGATTTTACTAATTTTAGAAAACAGACTATATCAACATCTACTCTTGATAGTTGTAATTTAAAAGACATCAGATTGATAAAAATTGATGTTGAAGGACATGAAGCTAAAGTGCTTCTAGGCGCTTCCCAAACAATCAAAATCTGTAAACCGGCACTTATAATAGAAATAGAGCAACGTCATCTTAAATGCCCAATTAGTGATGTTTTTGAATATATAAAACAGTTAGGATATGAAGGTTATTATTTATTAGATAAACAACTTTACAATTTAGAGAGTTTTAATGTTAACGCTAATCAAAGCATTAATTTAGTTAATAACAAAAATAAGAAGTATATTAATAATTTTATTTTTTTACATAAATCCAGAGTTAAGCATAAAGAATATAGCTTATTAGTAAATAAATACATAAGACAATGAAAATAACTGTAATTACTCCATGCTTTGCATATTCTGGCGTTCCTTTAGCACAAACAAGATTTGCCAGAGCTTTAGCCAAAAGAGCTCATGATGTTGAGCTGATTATTGGTTTTGTAGACAAAAAATATACCTTGCCAACCATCCAGGGCGTTAGCGTTTCAGTTTGGAATAAATCTCGAGTGCTAAGTATGTTGTTTCCTTTGATCAAATATCTCAAAACTAGCAAACCTGATGTAGTTTTTTCCGCAGAAGATCATTTAAATAGCATTGTTTTGCTGGCGCTTATTCTCTCAGGTTCCAAGGCAAAATTTAGCGGTTCATCCCGAGTGACTCCCTATGATACATATATCAACAAGAATTTCCCCAAAGGCTGGATACTGAAACAACTAATGAAAGCAATCATGTGGCGTGCAAATGTCCTAACGTGTGTTTCCAAGGACATGGTCTTGCAGTATCAAAAAATATTTAAGAACCCGCATCATCTTGCTGTTTACAATATTGTAGACGATGTTGCTTCCCGAGAAAAAATGACCGAGCCAGTTAAGCATCCTTGGTTAATAAAGAAAGAGTTGCCGGTGATAATAGCTGCTGGACAGATTGAACCATGGAAAGATTTTGCCACGCTGATTAGTGCTATAAAGTATCTGCATAAGAAAAGCTTGGTTCGTTTGATTATCTTGGGAGAAGGCTCACTTAGAAATGAATTACAAGAACTAGCTAAAAATTTTGGTATTGGTGATTTTGTTTGTTTTGAAGGACAAGTTAAAAATCCGCTTAAATATTTTGTGTATTCTGATATTTTTGTTTTGTCTTCACTTGTAGAAGGTTTACCAAACGTACTGGTAGAAGCCATGATGTGTGGTTGTACGCCTGTGGCTACAGATTGCCCAACTGGGCCCAGAGAAGTGTTAGAGGATGGTAAATATGGTTATCTTGTCCCTATGGGGGATCCAGAGACTATGGCAAAAGCTATCTTGCAAGCAATAGATAAACCTATTCCTGCTAAAATCTTAGCAGAGAAAGTAAAAGAATTTGAAGAAAACACAATTATTGATAGGCACTTTGATCTATTGGGAATTAAATAAATGCATGTAATCTTTGATGGTAGAGTTATGGCAGAACAGTACAGTGGACTTGGTAGGTATACTGGTGAGCTATTGTTTGCCTTACTTGATGATAATGTAGAACATAAAATAAGGTATTCTGTTATCATTTGGGAAGACCCTAACGCAGATCAAGAAAACTCTTATTATTCTAAACTTAAAAAATATCAGCAACAGGGGATGTGTCGGGTTATCAGTGTTCCCTGTAAGCCAATATCTATTAGTCAACATTTCAAATTGAATAAATATATTAAGCCTTTAAAAGGCGATCTATATTTTTATCCGCATTTTGATTTGCCTCTTGGCGTTAGATTGCTTTGCATTAGCGTTATTCATGATTTGTCACCAATCAAGATCAAAGAGTATATCTCTAAGAATAGG
>MFRH01000074.1:19370-23697 GCA_001783275.1 Candidatus Margulisbacteria bacterium GWF2_35_9 | reverse complement strand
AAATATAAACGCTGGTCAATGGCCGATCTGCCCATGATTCCCGAAAAGTTTAAAACCAGCATCCGGAAGGATGAGGGTAGTAGCAATCAGTATAAAGTAATCAAATCTCTATTAGAGCGTGAAGATATAAAAGAGGTTATCTGTGCTACCGACGCTGGACGAGAAGGGGAACTGATTTTTCGTTTCATTTACCGACAAGCACGCTGCAAAAAACCCATTAAGCGCTTATGGATTTCGTCCATGACTGACAAAGCAATTCAAGATGGCTTCGCTTCCCTAAAAAATGGCGATGAATATCAAAAACTTTATGATAGTGCCCTATCCCGTTCTGAATCCGATTGGATGGTTGGTTTAAACGCAACCCGTGCATACACATGCAAATTCTCAAACGGCCAAGGAGTTCTCAGTGTCGGTCGTGTTCAAACTCCGGTTCTTAAGATGATCGTGGATCGCTATCAAAAAAATAGCGAGTTTAAGCCGAGTATCTTCTATGAAATATTGGCAACAATCAATCATGCAAATGGAACTTATACCGCAAAATGGATTAACTCATTAAAAGATAAGGAAACTCGGCTACTTGAAAAAGATAAAGCAGAGCTGATTACAACTGAGATTAAGCAAACAAAAACAGGAATGGTAAAATCTGTTGATGGCAAACAAAAAAATGAGAAACAACCGTTATTATATGATCTAACTTCTCTGCAAAAAGATGGGAATAAATGGTTTAAGCTATCGGCAGATGACACGTTAAATATTATGCAAAATCTTTATCAAACACATAAGCTGTTAACCTATCCCAGAACCAGCTCCAAGTACGTAACCAGCGATATGGCGCCCACTCTTCCAAAGCTCATTGAAAATCTTAAAAATCTGCCGGATTATAAGTCATTAGCTGAATCTATTCTTGATAAACCATTAAAAATAACCTCTCGGATAGTTGATGATAAAAAAGTAGATGACCACCATGCCATCATTCCGACAGATAAAGTTCCTAATCGTAAAATAATCGAACAACTCAGTGCTTCTGAAAAACAAATATATGATATTGTTATTCGACGTTTCCTTGCTGTCTTTTTCCCAGAATGTATAAAAAATAGCACCGAAGTAATCAGTGAATTTGGCGAGCATCTAATGATAACAAAAGGGATGATTATTCAGGATGCCGGTTGGAGAATTGCTTATCAAACACCCGATATTGAAGTAGAAAATGAAGACGATGAAGAGAATACAACAATTCCTAAAATGGAAAATGGGGATAATCTAACAATTGAAGAAAGCACCCTTAAAGAAGGAAAAACAAAAGCGCCTCCTCTCCATACTGAAAGTACTATTCTTAGTCTTATGGAAACAGCTGGGAAACAAATTGATGATGAAGATTTACGAGAGGCACTCAAAGACTGTGGACTTGGAACACCAGCAACCCGAGCAGCAATAATTGAAACACTCATAAAGCGCAACTATGTAGAGCGACAGAAAAACAAATTAATTCCGACAGACAAAGGGATTGGGTTAATATCCGTTATTCAAGATGATGCTTTTTTATCCCCCGAGTTAACTGGTCAATGGGAAAAGAAGTTGAATGAAATTGTTAAAGGCGATTATTCTCGAAGTAAATTTATGGATGAGATCAAAGAGTTAACCCTTCAAGTAGTCGCTAATGTAAAAAATATTAAGAATGCCTCAACACAACAGAAAGAGTATAAAGTTCCCGTTGTAGGAAAATGTCCCCAGTGTGAAACTGGTGATATTCTAGCCTTTGAAAAAGCATTCGGCTGTAGCAACTATCGATCTGAAGGGTGCTCATTTACTATATGGAAAACTATTGCCGGAAAAGAAATCGACATCGAGACTGCTACCGAACTCGTTTCAAATAAAAAAACAGGCAAACTAAGCGGATTTCAAAGCAAAAAAACGGGAAAGACCTTTGAAGCTAAATTAGTATTAGTAGATAACAAAGTCCAGTTAGGATTCGACTAAAAAAATCATTAAAACTGTTTCGTTGACAACATCACTAATGTACAGGCATTGAGTGTTTGAATACCCTGTTCATCTGCAAGCTCTTGTAATTCTGGATTTTCTGCTCCAGGATTAAAAATAATTCGTTTCGGTGCTAATTCTAAGATCTCATCAATTAGTTTGCTGGACTGAATCGAGTTCACATACATTGTCATGGTATGTATCTCAATATCTATGTCGATTAAGTTTTTATAAACACGCAATCCTTCAATATACTGATAAACAGGATGAATCGGGAACACCCGATGGCCTGCTGCAAGCAACCTTTTTACCGCCATATTGGAATATCTGTCTTCTTTGGGGGATGCGCCTAACACTGCAACATTCATGCCTTAATCCTTTGCTAACTCTTCTATGATTTTATCGACATGACCGGTGGCTTTAACATTGCGCCATACATGAGTCAGAACACCCTCTTGGTTAATAACAAATGTCGAACGAATCACACCCATAGATTCTTTGCCATACATCTTCTTAAGTCCCCATACGTCATACTTCTTCATCACAGCACAATCTGGGTCTGATACAAGCACAAAATTTAAATTATGATCCGTTTGAAACTTATGATGGCTTTTAACAGAATCTTTACTCACACCGATAACAGTGTATTTACTAGTGAGTCGTGACATATTATCTCTAAAATCACAGGCCTCTGCGGTACAACCAGGCGTATTATCTTTTGGATAGAAGTACAAAATAACATCTTTTCCAAACAAGAGCATCTCTTCCAGTTTGAAGACATTTTCATTGCCATTCTCGTCAATACCGTCTAATTGAAAATCAATTGCCTTATCTCCCGTGGTTAGCATCGCACACCTCCTATTTTGGTGAATTTATCATACCAAATTCCACATCACAATGCTATGACTCTTTATAATCCATCCGTTGTTAAATATTATTCATGGTTGTATACTTTACCGCAATAAATACAAGGAGAGTTTCGGTGAATCGATTTATTATCAGTATGTGCTTTGTTACTCTCTTTTTTTTAGCCGGTTGCTCTACTTCAAATAAAAACATCGTGTATCAAACGTCAACAATCGACGCTTTAATAGCAGGTGTTTTTGATGGAGATATATCCCTAACCATGCTTGCTTCACATGGCAATTTTGGAATTGGTACCTTTGATAATCTGGACGGGGAAATGATCCTGCTTGAAGGGACATTTTATCAAGTAAAAGCTGACGGAAAAATCTATCAACCCACAAATACGATGGAAACTCCTTTTGCAACCGTCTGCAACTTTAATCCAGATAATCAGTTTAATATTCCCTCCGGTTCCACAATTCAAATGGTAGAAGATCTCATAAATGAAAAAGCACCCAATCAAAATTTATTTTATGCGATAAAAATAGAAGGAACTTTCAAAAATATAAAAACCCGAAGTGTGCCTGAACAAAAAAAACCATACCCTCCTCTTAGTGAAGTAACAAAAACTCAGCCGGAGTTTAATATGGAAAATATTTCGGGAACCATTGTGGGATTCAGATGCCCAGCTTTTGTTAAAGGAATAAATGTTCCGGGATATCACTTACACTTCATCAGCAAAGATCACCGTCAGGGTGGTCATATCCTTGGTCTTGAAATATCCTCCGCTGTAGCACAACTGGACGTCTTAGATCAATATGTATTACAGCTTCCAACTGATGGAGAAGCTTTTGCAAAGACAGATTTATCAAAAGACCGATCCAGTGAACTAAATCGGGTTGAAAAAGAAAAACAACAATAATCTCAAATGTTTATAACAATCATTCTTATTTCAATTTCTCTTGCCATGGACGCGTTCTCAGTTTCTGTTTCCTGTGGATGTAGCAACGTCATAAAAAAACAAAACCTTCATCTTGCACTCAGTTTTGGAATATTTCAAGCCATCATGCCTGCTCTTGGCTGGTTTCTGGGAGACATTCTTGGTAATATTATTAAAACTTACTCTCCATGGATTGCCTTTGTGTTGTTATTCTCAATCGGATGTAAAATGCTGTATGAATCTTTTCAAAAAGATGAATACAATCCTCATGGTAATACATTAAGCATAAAAACAATTTTTGGTTTATCCATTGCTACCAGCATCGATGCGTTTGCAATTGGCATTACACTACCCATCCTAAAATTACCGATCCTACTATCTTGTTTTAGTATTGGGATTATTACCTTTATATTATCTTATATCGGCATTAAGCTCGGCAGAAAAATCGGTAATAAAACAGGAAATTATGCAGAAATATTGGGTGGATTTGTATTAATTATTCTAGGGCTAAACGCCATAATCTAAATTATAAAAAACCAAATTACTATCAATTTCAATGTTGTC
>MFRH01000074.1:9550-19354 GCA_001783275.1 Candidatus Margulisbacteria bacterium GWF2_35_9 | reverse complement strand
AAAAAAAATATAATTCCATTAAAACCAATACTACTAGGAGATTCAGCGTTTCATGAAGCATTTTTTTTATCCATTAAATTTATCTTCTACAACCATTATGCCAGTTAATTCTCCATATAGTATTGATCATAAGAATTCCAATTTATAAGTAAAGGAGATTAAAATGGACAACGAATTTGATAACGAATTTATGGATAACGATTTTGAAGGATCCAATTCAGAAGAAATATCATATGTCTTAGGGGAAGATACCGACACTGATTTTGATCTTTATTCAGATTATTACGAAGAAATTTAAATTTTAACACTAACAATAATTGCCTCAAATGAAGCAATTATTGTTAGTGTATTGATTTTTTATTTTCTCTGCAGAACACTATCTATTTTTTTTATTAGACATAACCTGTTTGACCATTTTTCCGAACTGTTTATCCTTTTGGCGACGCTCGAGCATCGTTGAACTATTGTAAGATTCTTCCTTCTGTAGTTTTTTATAGCTTGCAAACTCGTCTTGGTTAATCTCGCCAGATTCAAGTGCTTCTTTTACTGCACATCCGACCTCATTTAGGTGGGTACAATCCTTAAACTTACATCTATCTGCTTTTTCATAAATTTTCTTAAATGTATTTTCGACACCCTCCATTGCACCAATCACACCCAGTTCCCTCATCCCGGGAGTGTCGATAACCAATGGCCCTTCGTTCATTACAAACAATTGGCGATGGGTCGTCGTATGCTGCCCTTTATTAGTACTGGCACTCAAAGTTGTAGTAATCAGGATTTCTTTACCAAATAGTTTATTGATCAACGTCGACTTCCCTACCCCTGAAGACCCAACAAAACAATAGGTCTTTTTTGCTTGCATTGCGTTTTTAATTTCCTGAATAGACTCATCCTGCGTAAAACTAGAGATGATAATTGAAATGTCGGGATGTCGAGACACAACCAATTGCTTCTTCTCCTCGATCTCTTCTGTCGCTAATAAATCTGCTTTATTTAATATAATTATTGGAATAATCTTTCCAGCACAACTCATTGCTATGTAGCGGTCCAGACGATTTAGATTGAAATCTCGATCTAAACCCTGCACAATAAATGCATAATCAACATTTGCAACAATGAGCTGTCGTTCTGATGACGAGTGAACGGATTTTCTGGCAAGAATCGATCGCCGGGGTAATAACCTATGAATAATTGCCAGTTCATCATGAATCGATACCAACACCCAGTCTCCAACCACAGGAAGATCCTCAGATGTTTCAATACAGTATCGATACTTTCCAGAAATTTCTGCAGAGAGAATTATCTCTCCAGTACATATAGAAAACTGTTCTTTGTGCTGGGCAAAAACCCGCGCGATGGTTAATAGAGGGTTCTCCTCATCTGGCAAAAAACTATCATCATATCCGATGTCATAAATATCCACAGTCTTCATTTTACAGGAATTTGTGGTATGTTTCTATTTACTTCTATTATTTTTAATTGATATTCAGCCTATTATCAAGTATGCTTGAAAAATGAATTTTATCGCAATCGATTTTGAAACCGCAACCAGTTATCGTAACAGCGCTTGCGCTGTCGGGATTGTCACCGTTGAAAAAAGTATCATAACCGACAAATTCTATTCTCTTATCCAGCCTCCATTTAATGATTATTTTGATACAAACATCCGGATTCATGGTATCCAGCCATTCCAGACAAAAAAAGCACCCACCTTTGCTGAAATTTTCCCTGAAATCCAAAAACGGATTGAAAATAAAAAAGTCGTTGCCCATAACAAAACCTTTGATCAAAGTGTGCTTGATCAATCAGCCCAATATTACGATATCGATGCTTCCATTTTAAATATCGTTTGGGATTGCACTATGACTATTTATAAGGCCAAAGGTTATAAGCCTTATAATCTGGCTGCGTGTTGTTTAAAAGGAGGAATTGCACTAAATCACCACGAAGCCCTCTCTGATGCGGAAGCCTGTGCCAAGCTATATTTAAATCACTTAGTTTCTTAGGGATTTTTTTTCTTTAACAATTCTTCTACTTTTAATTTCAAAGCCAATACTTTATCTTCTGCCTTGCTACAATCAAACATCGCATAAACAAAGTTATTCTTTTCTTTATATAACTGTCTAATATAAAGAATCGCCTGATTTTTTTCAAATTCCTTAATATTATCTTCTAGGTATTGTCGTGCACCTTCAGGCGTTAATTTTAGCAAAACCCTCACCCCTAACATAGTCGGGAAGGCAATAATGCTAAAGGGGGATCGGCCTATTCTTTTTGATAATTCATCAATATATGTATCTATCCTATTTTTTAGATGGGCCGTTTCTTTATCTATTGCGTCAAATTTATCAAACAGCGCGTTTGTAACCTTAGGATTTTTTTTATTCATTTCTATTATGTATTCAAGCACTTTTATTGGACCTTGCTGAATAACTTCATTAAACAATATGTTTCTGGCTGATTCAGGACTACATCTTAATAAAACCTCTACGATTGTCCGTGGCGGATATACAATATACGTATGGGGAGTTTTAGAAACCACTATTGCAAGTGAATTATAGTACTTATTCATAATTTCATTTCCAGGTATTTCAGATATAATTTTATTTTTCACGCGATATCTCCCAAGTGCATATATAAAATTATCGTTTGAAAAATTAAATAATCCCACTATTTAATCTTAATTAATCAATATTTTTACCTCTTTTATTATATTTTCTAATACAAGGCAACTAATCAGTTCTCGCTTTTAATGAAATTTTCATCAAATTGTTTCGATATATTATTATAGATATAAAATAATAAGGAGCTGATGAACATGACCACAACCATTAACCCGAACCCAGTAGTAAGGGCTATACAAAGTCTTCAAACAACAAAAGACACACCAAATCTACCAAAAGTAATTCAATCATTAAAACTTGCAACCGGCATAGACCCATTCCCAGAAATTACTCTTGGGAAAAATGGTGAATGCGCTAAAATAAACTCAGCTTCCGGATGTTTAGAATTAACCAACCCTAATGAAGTAAAAGAAGCAGAATTCTTGATAAAAGATCTTGGACTAACATATCTCCATATTGAGGATTATCCTATTGGGACAGATGATCGCTACAATGAATGTAATTCATCGGGAACATGTACAGTGCTCAGCTTTAATGAAGCCCTTGGAGCTGATAGTAAAACTGTACAAAATTTATTTAGCAACGAGACGTATGCTTCTTCATTAGAAAAAGGCGAATTAAATGAGCTCGCGATTCTTCGTAGATTACTTGCAGAAGAAGTTTCCAGTAAAGACTCTATCGGGACTCGACTTGACCCAAACAGCCTATTTCTATCGGGGGTTCTTCATTCGTTTACCGCTGTAACTTCAACCTTTGCTGATAATAAAAAAATATCCTTTTTAGTTGGCAACGCTCCACTTAAATCATATGAAAATCTACCAACCGGTGTTTCAGGTGATAATATGATTAAAGTTTCAGTTCAAGAAGGCACCAGTTTCCCAACATCACTATATCTTGATCTTGAAAAAAACCAAAATGGAACCCTTTACAAAACATACTTCACTAAAACCGGAGCATCGTGGCAAAGCATCAACATAGATCACCCCAACTATTTAACCTATCTCGAAACTATGAAAACAGCACTTAACCAAGTCTATCAGGGCGACTCAAGTACAGACGGGAAAATACAAGCTTATGATGCAATAAAATATATAAATAATGTTATAGAAAATAATTAATTCAAAATTTGAATTAATTATAACGAATTTTTGAATATAGCTGTTCGATATATTTGCATAAGCACAAAATACAAAGGAGATGATGAATATGCAAATTACAAACCAACCGCAAAAAAAATATCAAAGCAGTCAATTCCTCACTGAGTTCAATGGTGTAACAACCTCAGAAATAAAAAAAAGTACTTCCTTCCCAAAAGAAGCCTTTATTGATATATCCATCAATAAAAATTTCTATCGACAACCGAATGTTAACTACATTGTTTTTGATAAACCCAATACTAACAACGATTTATTTTTATTTTGCACAAAGAAGGGCTGCCAAAATATTCCAAAAGAAGATGCATTAGGTGCAGATAGCGTCCCTGTAGAAAGAGTCTTCGGCAAAACTGCCAATAAAAAAGCAATCGACAGCTTTCAAGAAGATGGGCTACGTCTCCAAAAAGATATTCTAGCTCGTCAATTTTCCAAACAAAATATCCTAGGGGACCCAATAGATGAAAATAGCTTACCTTTGCCTGGAGTGTTACATACCTTTGAAACGGTATCCTCTACTTTTTCAACGGATGAAACAGTCTCTTTTCTTGTCGGGAACACAGAACTTTCCCCATATGAAAATCTTCCATATAGTATTTCAAATGATAATATGATAAAAGTAGCTATCGCTCAGAAAGAAACCCTCTACCCAGCGCTTGTATATTTGGATCTTGAAAGCAACCAAAACTTAACACTGTACCGCACTTCCTTTAACAAAGGTACTCCGTCATGGAAATCGATAACTCTAGGAGATTATGAATATTTAGATTACCTCATGAAAATGATAGAATCTCTTGAGAAAGTTTATTCTGGAGACGCAGCAACAAATGGAAAGATACAAGCCTATGAGGCAATCGAATATATTAAAAATATTCTGACAAATAGTACAAATCCTTAATTTATTCAAAATTTGAATAAATTATTATGGTTTTTTGAATTGATCTGTTCGATATATTAATATAAGCACAAATCAAAAAGGAGCTGATTTTTATGTCAACCGTAACAACAAATAAAGTAAATCTAACACCAATGCTGACACTGCTTTTATTATCACCAGAAAAAAAACCAACAATTAACCAGCTAACGCTTGGGAAAAAAGGAGAATGCGCCTCTGTGAACACCGCAGTTGGTTGTTTAGAAACAGACCCCTCAACAGGCAACGTCGTTGAAGGTGAATTTAAAAGCGGTTCTAACGGAATTAACTACGATGGAATCATAAACCCGCCATTTATAAGTGTTATGGACAATCCCGACAGCAAAACGGATGTTTACAAAGAATGTACGGCTCCTTCATCTTGCAGTCAATTGTCTCTTGAAGATGCGCTAGGTGCTGACAGCAAGATAGTGCAAGACCTGTTTAGTAAAGAATACCTTAATAAAGCAAATAATAGCGGTGATCTTAAAGACCTTTCCACTCTCCGTAGATTACTTGCGGAAGAGGTTTCTAGCAAAAATGCCATCGGAATATTAATTAACCCAACCAGCATGTCTTTCCCGGGAGTTCTTCATTCATTTGGCCGAGTTTCCTCAACACTCTCTACAGATGAAACAGTATCCTTTCTTGTCGGTTATGAACCACTAAAACAAGATGAATCCCTGCCGACCAATGTTGCAAACGATAATATGATAAAAGTAGCTATTGCTAATACAGGGACACTCTACCCGGCGCTTGTATATTTGGATCTTGAAAGCAACCAAAACTTAACACTGTACCGCACTTCCTTTTACAAAGGTACTCCGTCATGGAAATCGATAACTCTAGGAGATTATGAATATTTAGATTACCTCATGAAAATGAAAGAATCTCTTGAGAAAGGTTATTCTGGAGACGCATCAACAAATGGAAAGATACAAGCCTATGAGGCAATAAAATATATTAATTCTATTATAGGAAACTACTATCCTCCTATAACCCCTCCAAATTAGTTAACAAAACGTCTACCGGGTAAAGCAAGAATTATCCGCATTTTCCCGGTAGAATCTGCTTAAATTATTGACAATAGTACCAATTAAAAAATAGGATTAAATATGAGCACAGAAAACTCCTCAGATAAAAACAAACCGTTAGTCGACTTTTTGGGTCGCAGTGACTACCCAGATTCATTCTGGAAAACATCAACTCCTGCTAAACAAGACGTTGATGAAAATAAGTTATTAGAAGGATTAGATTTCATTTATTCTCGCAATTTTGAAATCCATAGCTTACTCATTATTCGAAATCAAAACATAATTTTTGAGCGATATGGTATCAAAAAAGAAACTGAGGAACAATGCCTTCCAACTACCAGTCATCTCATACACTCTTGCACAAAAGCGATTATTTCTGCCTTAATCGGTATCGCCATCGAACAAGGATACATTAAAAGTGTTCACGAAGCTGTTCTTCCTTATTTCAAAGACTTTCAGCCGGAAAATATGACAGAAGGAAAGGCCAGAATAACCATTGAACATGTGCTAACCATGCGATCCGGTCTTGCATGGGGTGAAAGCGACCGAGAAGAATCCGATTTTATGAAAGCCCCTATCCCAGTTAAATATGTACTAGATCAGAAGCTAAAATATACTCCCGGCGAAGTATTTAATTATAGTTCGGGAAATGTGCATATTCTGGCCGGATTACTTCACCGGGCAACCGGAATGAAACCCTTAGATTTTGCAATCAACAATCTATTTATACCTCTCGGAATAAAAACACCACCATGGCTTGAGGACTCTAATGGTACAAATTACGGCTGTTTTGGTATTAGCATGACCGCCCGAGACATGGCAAAGTTTGCATATCTATTTATAAACAAAGGCCAGGTTGGTGAAAAGCAAATTATTCCTGAAAGTTGGGTAAAAGCAACTCTAAGCTCTCATACAAAATCAAATTGGACTAAAGAAGACTTTGGCTATCTTTGGTGGATTCCCAATGGCTTAATGGCGTCGATTGTTGGTGCTTTTGGCCAAAACACCTACATCCTTCCACACCATAATATGATTGTAACATTTAACGCAAATATGACCTTTCAAGCCTATGAGAATAATTTAGCAACATTCACCCAAAAATATATCTGCAATGCAGCAAACTAAACAAAAAAGGAACACACTATGAAAGATAAAATTATCGAATTATTAGCAGAAGTCACAGAAGATGCAACTATACCAGAATGGGCAAACGAGAATACATCTATCAATAATGATATCGTTTTGGATTCTCTACAGTTGATTACCTTTATTTTAACAGTCGAAGACGAGTTTGCCATAGAAATTGTCTATGAGGAATTTGATTTTAAAAACCTAAATTCTATTGCCGCTTTCTGCTCTTTTATTAAAGAATTAGGCGCCAAAACTGAACCGACATCATTATCGTGAATAAACTGATTATTGGGGAATTTGCTTCAGAAAGATTCTGGGAAAATCAGGATGTGGCCAAACTTCCTCAAATTCCCGATACAAACGCAAATGCGATAGTTCACGCCATGGATGAGCTTTTATTTCCCTTTTGCAAAAATAACGATGTACTGGTTACACGATACGGATTTAACCCTCTATTAAAAGAGTACCTAACAAAAATAGGCGTTTCCTTTACTTCCAATACTGAACCGATCCAAGGAAATAACGATGATGCTAATGAGACTATTTTTCAACTCATTTCCAACCATCCTGAAAAAATTAAAAAATTACTTCCTGATGGCAATAATCCACCACTCATATCTCACTACTCAATCGTGCCTGGATTAGCAGAAATGGCTGCTAATCTAAGCATCTCAATCAATATGCCATCATTAGAAACTGTAAAGAAGGTAAACTCAAAAACTTACTCCTGTGAACTTAGCCATAGCTTGGGCATCCCTATAATGGGAACCGTTGTAAGAGATGAGCCCTCATTAATCTCATCTGGAATGAATCTTCTAAAAAGTGGCTCATTTCTAATCAAGTCACCTTTTGGTGTGTCTGGAAACGGCAACTTTCTCATTTCTTCACCAACCATGCTCTCTCGAATTGCCAAGCATTTAAAGAAACAATCAGAAAAAGGTCTTCTTATAGAATTTGTGCTCGAGCCTCTTTTAGATAAAGCGCAAGATTTTTCCTGTAACTTTATGATTCAGTCAACCGGGTCAATCGACATTATCAGCATTCAACAAATGATTAATCACGGATTTAACTATATGGGCTCTATGTCTGCAAATGATGAACTGCTTAAAAAGCTGGAACAGAGTACATATTATGAAAGCGTCAAGCATATCGGCCAACAGTTGTATAATGACGGCTATTTTGGAGAAGTGTGTCTGGATTCAATGATCCTTAATTCCGGTGATATTATTCCCATTGTAGAAATTAACGCCAGAAAATCCTTTGGTTTAATTAATCACCATCTAGACCAATTCTTAGCCAAATATAATCAGCAAGGAAAGTTACTAGTATTAAATATCAACTATCCTAAATCTCTACTTATGGACGATATTTTTAATTTGATGGAAAAAGAAAACCTGCTTTATTATCCAGACAATAGCAACGGAATAATGCTGCTGAGTTCAAACACGCTATTCATTAACAAAACCCTCGGAAACTACGATGAAAACATGATTAAAGGTCGTCTATATACAAAAAATATTGCTGGCAATGAAGAGGAAAGTAACTCATTATTAATTCACATGAAATCCGTATTGGAGAAACTCTCGTGCAAGATACAAAATCGATGAATATTGGCATTCTTTGTTCCGGTGTCGCACTTGGAGTCTATATTCCCGGGCTCTATATCCACCGAGACTTACACCTTCACGCAATGAGCTCAGAAGTCTTCGTGCTGGAGAACCTTCTTTACGACGATAAGATTAATAAAATTGCAGACAGTAAAAAGTTATTTCATACTAACTTTCGAGCTGCACTTGTCGGACAAAAACTGGCAAAAGATATGTCTCACAATATCGACTCAAGTAAAACAACCAAACAATTTAATTATTGGTTAAACGAAAACGTTAACTACTTTATTGTTTTGTCTGGTTTTTGGATGCCCCTTCTAGAGGAATTTAATAAAATATATCCGGATTATCCCATTGAAATAGAGTGCCTCCATATTGATAGCTGTCTCTCACCGTCCTGGGAAAAAGTGAATCATCTAGTTGGCGACACTAGAAGTACTTGGTTAATGCGTGCCGATAAAAACAAAATTTTGTACAATCTTGAAATCACCAAAGAACTACCCATCTCTTTTTCATATAGAGCTAATGAACTCTTACTTCATGGTGGAGGTTGGGGAATTGGTACATATCAAGATAAAATATCCAGTCTTCTTGAACACAACTATCACTTAAATATCGTGGCCTATTATCCGCAGGAAGCAGATTTCAATCATACAAATATTCGTTATTACGGTATCGATCCCGATTGGTCTCCATGGCAAAAAGACATTTCTGGGGAATATACCTTCCCGCCATTCTCAGAAATTGAAAATGGGAAAACTCCTGTTTATAAGAACAATACGCAAATTCCAGAGCTTTTTAATATTAGCCGATCCGTTAAAGGGATTGTCAGTAAACCCGGCGGTTCTACGCTGCTAGATTCTTTGCAATCTGCTACCCCGATTATATTGCTTGAAGGATTCGGAAAACATGAAGAAGAAAATGCAGCTCTTTGGCAAGAACTGGGATATGGTATACGCTATGATGATTGGAAGAATAATAATTTTGATGTAAACATTCTTGAAAATCTGCATTTAAATTTATTATCTGAGCAAGGTGCCTATCCAAAATATATTGATATGTTATTAAGTAAATTTACCAAAATTAATGAGGAGAATCTTTCTTGAAATCCAGAACAAATGTGAAGTTTGATCCGTCCTCGTTTGAACGAGTCAAAAAAACAATACAACTAATGTCAGAAACCAAACATAATCGCCAGAATGATAAGAGTTATGCCTCAAAACTTCCAGAAGAAGTGGGAATTGCACTCACAAATCGGTGCAATCTACAATGCAAACATTGTTTCCAATGGAGTGAATCTGGATTTTTTAATCACCTGAATGAATCAGCCCAATCTCAGGA
>MFRH01000074.1:8562-9530 GCA_001783275.1 Candidatus Margulisbacteria bacterium GWF2_35_9 | reverse complement strand
GAAGCATTATCATGCAAACGCAAGAAACAAAATCAAATCTATACCTTTGGGGTGGAGAACCTTTAGCCTATAAATACTGGAACGAATTAACATTAATATTAGAAGAACACCCACGGTGGTCTGTATTATGCACCAACGGAATACTTATCGATAAAAAAATAGACTCCATTTTAAGAATATCCTCATCACTAGCGACCCTTATCAGTCTGGATGGCTTTCAGACAGAAAATGATGCCATTCGAGGGGCAGGTGTGTATAAAAAAGTAATCGAAAATATCGACTTGCTCTTAGCTCTTAAGAAAAAAGGAGACTATCATGGAGAAATATCCATTAATTGCGTCATAAATGAAGCGATTGCGCCAAAGATGGTTGAGTTCCTTGAATATTTTGAAGCAAAACGCGTAAGCAGTGTTTATTTTTGCTTTCCTTGGTATATCCCTAGTGAAACTGCTGATCGGATGGATCATTATTACACTCAACATTTCCCATGGCTTCAGCCCTTAGACCCTTCTCAACCTGCAAGCTGGCACTCATACTCTTATCATTTAAATCCAAATATCATGGATACATTAATATCCCAAATAGATAAAATAAATGAAAAGAAGTGGAATATTCGAGTACGATTCCAACCAGATTTAAAAATGGATGAAATTAGCAATTTTATCCATGGGAAAGAGTTTCCGGGACAAAACAGAAGCCAGTGTCTAGCTACCTCAACCAGAATGAATGTCCTTCCATCCGGAGAAGTCAGTGTTTGTAAAATGTTTCCGGAATTTAGAGTTGGCAATTTAACTAATGAAACGGTCTTTGACCTCTGGCACAATGAGAACTTTAAAAAATGCCGAGAACAGATAAGTTGTGGATTAATGCCTGTTTGCTCAAAATGTATTCTGCTATATTTACACGGTGGTTAAAGGAGTATTAATGAAAAAAGTCGGCATTATTGGTGCTTCAAAAATCCTGTATCT
>MFRH01000074.1:0-8530 GCA_001783275.1 Candidatus Margulisbacteria bacterium GWF2_35_9 | reverse complement strand
CCATTTTTTCCAGAACCTATGACAAAGCAAACGACTTTGCGAAAAAATGGAAAATAGAAAAAGTCTTCAAATCCGAAAAGGAATTATTTAAATGTAACGAAATAGATTGTGTTTACATCTCCTTACCCAACCATCTTCATAAAGAAATGATTATCAACGCAGCACAAAACAAAAAACACATACTTGTTGAAAAACCCATTTGTTTAAATTATTCAGAATTTAAACAAATTGAAACTGCGTGTAAACAAAACAATGTGGTTCTTATAGAGGGAATAATGATAGAACACCACCCTTGGCAGAATACCATTATATCCTTCATCCAAAACAAAAAATTAGGGGAATTAACCCACATAAAAACAGATATTTCGTTTATCCCAAAATATAATTTTAAAGAAAACTACCGTGCTTTTCCCAAGTTTGGTGGCGGATGTTTCTATGATTTAGCACCCTATTGGCTGCAGATCACCCAGAAATTAATTGGTCTTAATCCATCCTCATTTACTGGAAGTTCCTCATTTTCAGGTCCAAATGGTTGCGACATGAATTTCTCTGCTTCTTTGCTATATCCGAACAACATTTCTTCAACGTTTTCTACGTCATTTGAAAAACCCTTTAATGCCAGTGTGGAAATGACATTTGAACATGGCAGAATAAGTGTTGATAATATATTTAGAGCAAACATGGGAAAACATGAAATGACGATAACTATTGAAAATAATCTGAACAATAATCACAAATCCTCTGAAAAAATAATCTGCCCTGCACAGAATTATTATATTAATCAATTACATTATTTTCTTGATGCCTTATCCAAAACCAGTGAAAATACAGATCTTTCTCCTATTGGAGATCGCATAAGCTTGTTAGAAAAAATCTATCTAGATGCGAAAAACAAAAAGGAACAATCATGAAGTATAGTTTTGTTATCCCCTCTTATAATAATAAAAAACTGCTCAAAAACACCTTGGAGGCATTAAATAATCAAACTGGATATAGTTCTGAAGACTATGAGGTGCTTGTTGTAGACGATGGGTCTACTGATCAAACAAAAGAATATATCGCAGGTATCAATACGAACTACCAGTTAAACTATATTTACTTAAATCGAGACGAAAATTCATGCCGGTCAAAAACACGAAATACCGGATGGAGAAATGCTCAAGGCAACATTATTATTTTTATCGACTCTGATATCATTATAATGCCAAATTATCTGCTTGAACTTGAGAGAGTGTTTGCTAATAATACTAAATGTTTGCTTATAGGAAACCGGCTAATGCTCGATAAAAACTCAGAGAATTTGAGTGTTTCCGATATTCTTAACACCTATCAGTTTGATAGCACTAACTATGACCTTTTAGAGTTTCGCCATTTCCTATATCAAGCAAGTTCTTACAATTCAAACGCTATTATCTGTCCTTGGATGCAAGTATATAGCTGCAATCTTGCAGTTCCAAAACAATACCTGATACAAGTAAATGGTTTTGATGAAAATTTTATTAAATGGGGCATGGAAGACATCGAGCTTGGCTACTCGCTCTACTCGATCGGGCTACAAATTATAATCAATAGTCGATTAGAAGTTCTTCATCAATATCATGGAAAACGAAACGATTTAATTGTCGAGTTAAGTAAAGAAAAAGACTATGAGGAAAACATTGATTATTTTCTAAAAAAACATCCAGAAGCTATAAAGATGAGAAGGAACATCGCCTATAAATTTTTTGAAGGAAAACTCCCTACTAGCTTATTATTGTTAGGGAAACCTCAAACAAAAAAAGAAATTACGCTTAAGGATATCCGTGATCTTAACTCATACAAAAAAGAGATAGAAGCCCTTGCTATACAAGGCGATATTGCGCCTGTTATATATGACTATCTTGAAGATACCGATATCGACATATGGATACAATCTCTTGGACGAACAAAAAACATCATTCAATACTTTCCCATGTCTAAAGAAATCAATACCAATAAGATGAAATCGTTTATTGATGATGAACGATCACGACAATTATCTGAAGGATAATTTTGCTCTCTTTAAAAAATGCTATCTCAACAATTCCTTAATTCGTTTCGTAACTTCTTCTTTTTTATTTTCAACATTAGAACAATCAAACATTTCATAAACAAAGTCAGGATTTTCTTTATACATTTTCTTTATATAATCAGCAACATTAGCCTTTCCTTTTGTCATAAGCTGATTAAATAGTATGTCCTTGGCTACGGCAGGTTTCAACTTTAGCAAAATCTGAACAATTGAAATAGTGGCAAAACTATTAATGACACTCGGTGTCTTTTCTACAATTTTTGCCATCTTTTCATGATAGTCGTTCATTCTGGCATTTTGTGATACAATTTTTCGATTCATTCTTTTATCTCCATAATATTTATGAGATTATCGATCGGAAATCAGATAAATCCCATTATTTTATTATGAAGCTATTAATTTATCGGTGAAGATGGGTTTCTTTAATACATTCAGGCAATAATTCTATTAATTGTTGTTTCCCTCTGTAAATTCTGGACTTAACCGTACCCATGGGAACATCAATAATTTCTGCGATCTCCTCATAAGAAATATTATTGATACAATACAAAATTAATGCTCCCTTAAATTGTGG
This sequence comes from Candidatus Margulisbacteria bacterium GWF2_35_9, assembly GCA_001783275.1. Lineage (GTDB taxonomy): Bacteria > Margulisbacteria > Riflemargulisbacteria > GWF2-35-9 > GWF2-35-9 > GWF2-35-9. Next base: position 5,906 of record MFRH01000074.1, on the reverse strand, counting down.
ATCAACCTGATCTAAGGCTTTATATATCATCCTCAAATCCTCAATACTCTCTAGTGTGTTTTCTGCATAAGTAATTAACGTCTCTTCCGTGATATATTTTTCATTCAAGCGCGCTTTATTGGTATTCGTAATCAAGTGTGCTTTTGCTGCATTATACGCAATCCGAAACAACCATGTTGAAAATTTAGAACGAAACTGAAATTGATCAATCTTTTCAAATGCTTTAAAAAAGGTATCTTGGGTCAAATCTTTGGCTACTTCATAGTTTGCTACCATTCCGTTAATCGCCTTAAAGATTGGTTTCTGATAATCAGAAATAATGTGTTCAAACGCATTCAGATTACCATTCTGAACATCCTTAATCAGTTCATTTTCCGTTTGATTATCTATCAATGCTGTCTCCCCAGTTTTTCCATCTTTTTACCTATTTATTAAACAATTTTTCAGCCTTTTTTGTTCCCAACACAATAGTCCTGATCCTTATTACAATTCGGATTCGAGTGAGTCTAATAAATCGACAAAACCCAATCCGGACATATCCGGTTTGCCATATCCGGATCCGAGTGCTTGAGTAATGAATGATCGTCTTTCCTCTTTGGTGAGTGATGTATTGACTCCTTCTATACTGATCGACCGTTTTTCGATACTGACAGAGGAGCTTATTTCTAAAAAAGGGGGCATTCCAATATCCGGCATTTGTCCGTGAAAATTATTTTGCATCTTATGAGATCGTCCAGCTTTTAATTCCGCATGATCGATTGATCCATTTTTATCTTTATCCAAATCATCAAACACCTGATGTTCGTTTGATAGTCCTTTTGAACCCATCTTTTTAGTAACAGCATCTTGAAACGATGTGAACTCTTCTTTATTAAGCGATCCATCTCCATCAACATCAAATCTCTTCATTGGGCCCTTCTCTTTTGAATTAGCCCCTTTATTGGCACCATCTGAATTTGCCTGCCATTTTGTGAATCCGCCTGAAAAACTGTCGCCTCCGAACATATTCTCGCCTCCTTGTTTGTCTTTATAATAACTTAGATGCTTAAGAATTCAAATTGTTCCCAAGTAAAAAATAATTAGCAGACCCTTTCTACAAGATTGGAGAGAGAGTGATCGAAGATCGGGAGAGAGAGTGATCGAAGATCGGGAGAGAGGCTAGCTAGATTAAGGGGTCTCGTATTTCTATCCAAAATATGGTACATTTTCCCTATGCAATTAAGTGAAATTATATCGTCTGATAAATTTTTCAGGTCTATTGAAATGTTTCCGCCAAAACAGGATGAAACCATTCCGAATATTATTGATGATATTAATCAACTAAAGCCTTATGATCTTGCCTATATTTCCGTCACTTATGGGGCTGGTGGAAGTACTCAAGGACGAAGCTTGAAGCTCATTGAAGGACTAGCAAAGCAATTTGATATTATGGCTCATTTTACATGCGTAAATACAACTCGAAGCCAGATTGATGCATTTATGGGAAAACTCAGAGCGCTTGGGGTTCATAATATACTCGCACTGCGAGGCGATATACCCGCCGGCATGACTAAAGACGAAGTGCTCAGCGATTTTCATTATGCATCCGAACTCGTAAAATACTTAAAAGAAACAACAAAAATGGATATTGCTGTCGCCGCCTATCCAGAGATTCACCCTGAATCACCAACGCCTGAACAATGTTACGACGCCCTAATTCTTAAGGCAAACCAAGGAGCAGAATTGTTAATTACACAACTTTTTTTTGATAATGATATATTCAAACGCTTCTTTGAAACACTTCACAAAAAAGGGCTTCAAATACCTGTTATTCCAGGAATAATGCCAATTACTAATTTTAATGGCATTAAAAAGATTATCGAACTCAGCAATACAAAACTACCAGAAACACTAAATAATAAACTCACAAAACACAAGGATGATTCCGATGCCGTTTTTGAAATTGGCATGGAATACGCACTTAAGCAAAGTCGTGATTTGAAATTGTTTGGGGTAAAGGGAATTCACTTTTATTCTCTGAATAAACGCAAAAACGTAGAACCTCTTCTAAAAGAAATCTAACAAACATTGCCTTCACTTGGCATCCATATCCCCTGTTTTCGCTTCCCTAGATGAAGGTGTTTTTATCTGTTTTTATTTCAGCCTTTTCGCATCCTTTATCAAAGCAGTTGCCCAACGGGCGGACGATTATTTAGATATAGCGAAACTGTCAAAGAAGCTAAAGTTGCAAAACAAATTTAGCGGAATGGTGTTAAGTCCCCCTTCAGGGGGATTTAGGGGGTCATTCTGTCTAAAACAAACTCATCTGCTTCGCATCCTGTTCAGCTTCGGTTTCAAAAATAGTGCTATAACTTGGAATATTGTATTTCATTCTGGCCTCTTTAACTCTTAAATACAAGCCCTTTTTATACTGCGAAAACATTTCATTACTTTTAAATAAAGCAATCATATTGGAATACAATTCAGGAAAATCTTTTTGAATAAACGCAAAGAAATTCTTACGTGTTTCCGTATATAAATTCAAACTGCTTGTAATCACATAATCCGCACCTACTGATTTTGCTTGGGAAAATACACTCTCAATATTTTCTTTTGTATCAGTTAAAAACGGAATTATTGGCATCATATGAACCCCAACAATTGCACGTGTCTTCGCTTTCATTTCTCCAAGCATCATAAAACGATCTTGAATTGAACCCGTGCCAGGCTCTATCCTGCGGCGGTGTTCCTCATTTGTTGTTATAATTGTTGCTGCAATTCCAACCGGTACCTTGCGCGATAATTCAGCAATCAGTTCAATATCTCTTAAAATCAATTTCGATTTCGTCGACATTACCGCACGATTATTATGTTTAATCAGCAATTCCCACACTTTTGGCATCAACTTATATTTGGCTTCTATCCCCTGATAACTATCCGTCACCCCACCGATATTTATAATCTCTTTCTTCCAGCTTCTGGATTTCAATTTTTTCTCAAGCACTTCTGCAATATTAGTTTTAACATAAATCTCATCAAAAAATGCTTCTGATTCAAGATATTTATGGGAGTACATAGCAAAACAGTATTGGCATTTGTGACTGCACCCACGATAAATATTCAAGTCCCAATTATAGGGCAAGTATTCTTTATCTATTCTATTCAATGCCGATTTTGCAAGTATTTCCTTGTACATATTAAAGATTATATCAGGAAATGATTGTTTCAATACCTCGTTCTCTTTCTCATAAATAATTTTCTCCCCAATCGCCTCCTTTATTTAAGGAGGTGCCCAACGGGCGGAGTATTATTTAGATATATTAAAGCGTCGAGGCAACACGGCCAAGATGAGTCTAATTTTCTCTTTATTTTTCATTAAAAAAACATCATAATAAAACCATCAATAAATGAAGGAGTATGCCATGTTTAAAAAACTGCTATTCTGTCTCATTATTATATTTATAATTCCCCTCTGTTTTGCCGGCGACAACATCACCCTTTTTAATGCAATCGAACGCAATGATCTGGCTACGCTTATTAACGAGCTAGATAAAGACAAAAGCGCAATAAATGGCTATCTAAGTGGGACCAGTGGGAAAGAAACCCCGCTGATGATCGCAATTAAAGAAGGCAAAAATGACATTGTCAAAGAACTGATCAATCGAGGAGCCGATCTAAACATAAAAGACCTTATTCATTGGTCCCCCATTCATTACAGTGCGGTATACGGAAATGAAGAAGCAGCAAAAATGCTCATTAACGCAGGAGTTAAAATTCCCACTGACAATGCCCAAAAAGATCGATTTATCTTTACAGCTGCTCAGGGAGGCAACGCTTGGCTAGTTCAAAAAATGCTCGATCGTGGTGATCCCGCAGAAGTTAATTACATCGGCAGTTTCGATAATGGAAAAACTCCGCTCATGTTTGCTGCCAAACGAGGACACGATGATATTGCCAAAATGCTGATTGATCACGGTGCATCAACAAAATCAAAAAATAAAGACGGATTCACCGTTCTAATGGCTGCATGCGGAGATTCCGATTTTAGTGCTAATTCAGGTTCACTTTGGTTGCTAAAAAAATGCATTGATGATGGAGCTAATATAAATGAATCGACGCAACACGGTTACACTGCCATTTATTATGCCGCATTTAATGGCAATCAAGATATTATCGACATTCTCCTCGAAAAGGGAGTCAATACCAAAATAACAATGAAAGAAAATTCGTTGCTCCATGCAGCAGCAAGAGGGGGTTCGGTTTCCCTTATAAAACAACTTGTTAATGATGGCTACGATGCTAATATGTTCGACTATTTAGGAATGACACCGCTTATGTATGCTGCAGAGAAAGTAAATCTGCAATCGGCTCTGGCTTTACTTGAAGCAGGTGCCGATCCCAATATTCTAGACAGCCAAAAACAAAATGCTTTATTTTACTTGGCTGAAAACGCCAGCGAACTAAATGATGATAAAGCGAACTTAGTTGCTAAAGCTTTGATCGATCATAAAGTCGACGTCATGCAGTTTAATACCGGTCATGCCGGAGCAATGGCCAAAGCGGCCTATGGTGGTGCAAGAAAAACTGTTTCAACAATTGGTTCAGCCGGCGCTATGAAAGATGATGATATGTATTATAATGCCTGGGAAATTTCCTGTAAGAAAGGACATGAAACCTTATTCCAATATTTATCATTTTTCGGTGGGGATCCAACTGTATATTGGGGTAGCTATGATTTAATGATGTCTTCAGCTAAAGGAGGAAATGCTTGGATCAACTCTTACCTGATTGAACAGGGAGTAACCGTTAACAGGAAAAATGAAAAAGACTACAATATGACTGCTATCCACTATGCTGCTGAATATGGACACGCTAAAATAATCGATCAGCTCTGCAAAGCAGGTGCGGATGTAAATGCAAAAAATGACGACTACTGGACACCTTTAAGAATGGCAGTAAATAAAGGCTACTATGAAGCAAGTAAAACTCTCCTTGAAAATAATGCCGACGTAAACATAAGCGATGGATCTGGAACCGTTCCACTGCATAGAGCTGTTGATATGAATCGATTGGATTTAGTTAAATTACTACTCGATCATAAAGCCCGTGTGCTACAAAAAGATAAATATAAGAATACTCCCTTAGACTATGCCAAGAAAAAAGGATATTTAGAAATGATTGCATTGATTGAACCCTTAGAAAAAGAAGAACTTGGCAAACAAGCCGAAGCAAATAAGCTACGAGAAGAGCGCCAAGAAGCCTATAAAAAAACCGATGAATATAAAGAACGACAAAAAAAATTGAATGAAATGCGCGAACGAAGACGAAATCGATAAATTAGTTAAGTTTTAAGAATAAATACCGTGGCTGTACTGATGCACTATTTTGTAAATAAACTCATCGCTGAGGGCTACATCATAGCCAAAATTCAAGCTAAGACTGGTATTTAAAAGGCCTAAAAAAGATGTCGCAAGAAGTAGTTCTCGTCCTCTCATGTTCCCATGTTGCTTTGAGGCCATAATAAACATATCTCGAAAAATTGCGAATTGATCCATTAAATGTTCGCGAACCAACTGGTAAGCGTCGTTATCTTTCGGAGAAAAAGACAGGGATATTTGCATTCGCATAAAGACCGAATGCTCCTGAGCAAATTCGAAATATGCTTTTGCTAGCTGAGTCAACGTATTCGGTAGGTCATTTTTATATTCAGCAAATTTTTTTAGAAGACGATTTAGTTCAAAAAAGTTTTCATCCAATATCACTTTCAGAAGACCTTCCTTGTTCCCAAAATAATGATACAAGGTCGGTTTGGTGATCCCTGATTTATCAACTATCTCCTGAACACCAACAGCATCGTATCCTTTATCTGCAAAGAGATTTAACGCTACATTTATAATGTTCTGTTTGTTATCCATTGATTCCATTTT
>MFRH01000073.1 GCA_001783275.1 Candidatus Margulisbacteria bacterium GWF2_35_9 | reverse complement strand
CAAAGATGTTACCTCGGTGAGACTAATAGATACTTTGTCTATCTACCCCTCACAAGTAATCGCCAGCTTCGCTTGGCGCACATATGTTAATTGTAACATTCGCATAATATTTATGCATTTATATTTTTTTAAAGAAATGGACATAAAATGGATAAAGATAAGTGTACTCTTCAATCAATTTATTGTATTTAAATATATGTTGGTTTAAGTCTTTTTCTTCTCCCCAGAAAATGCCTCCTGGCTTAAGTAATCTAATTATTTCATCAGCATATTTTTTTTGATTTTCATCAGATACAAAATAGGGATTATGTGTCGCAACGTAAGCAGATACAACTAAATCTGCACAATTATCTGGCAAATCAGTTTCTAAAATGTTAGAAATTATTTTTTTTGCATTATATCTTAAGGGCAGGTCGACAAAAGAGGGGAAACAATCTACAGCAATTATTTGGGGTGAACATGCTGACAATTCCCTAACAATCTTCGACCCCATTCCAGCCCCTAGGTCAATAATGCAACTATTATTGTTCATTATTTTAAAAAAGTCATCAGATTTCAATATACTAGCGTATAATTGATCTAAATACGATTTTCCTCCAAGATCAAGTTCATGGGCGTGATTACTTCTCCATAGTTGTTCATAGCTATTAACAATTTGATTAAAAGTCGTTGAATCTTTCATAATGGATTATCGATTATTCTTTGTTCACTTGATAATATTCATAAATTAAGTAATCTATATATTATAATAACATGTATGAAAAGGTAATAATATGAAAATACTGATAGTCGATGATGATCCAATTGTCAGAGAAATTCTGAACCAAATGTTGAAACCTTATGGTGAATGCACAAAAATAGATAGTGGCGCAAAGGCTTTTGTTGAATACACAAATTCAATTAAATCTGGAAGTCCCTATAAACTGATCTTATTGGATATTGTCATGCATTTTAACAATAATGATTTCCTAGATTCTTTTTCAGATCAGAACATGGATGGGATATTACTTCTTGATAAAATAAGAAAACTCGAAGATGAACATCATATTCCAGCGGAAGATCGAGCATATATCTTTATGGTAACATCCAGAAATGACGAGGAAACAATTAAAATGGCTAAACATTATGGCTGTAATGAATATATAACCAAACCCTTAGATAAGACTCATCTTGCCTCATTATTACAGAAAATCAAATAGATGTGTCTTATAAGAATACCTAAACGAATATGGATTAAACAGAAAAAAATTAAGCAAGGATAGTGTATGTTTAATTTATTATCAAATCACTCTTTAGATATTGTTTTCTATTTGTATTTTATAACTGCAGTGCTTCTTGTTAATTTTGAAATTGTATCTTCCACTTGGAAAAACTGGTTCATATTCAATATAAAATTGGGCGTAGTGGGATACATATTCGCACATATATTAATTATAACGATTTTACTTGTGGGTTTAATAAATGTTTATGAGATAAGTTTTGTGGGGATTGTAATATCTATCCTGTTAATCTTTATGTGTATCAGTGAATATATTATTAATATAAAAAAGTTTCCAAAGAAGTCTTCGGATATCAACACAAATATCCTGCGATATTTATTGATTAGTTTGTTTATCATATCAATAATGCTAATGACAGCAATTGGCTATATCATTATTAATTACATTACATATGGCGAAATATAATGCAGATAAATAAATTGTTTGACGATCGTTTTTATATTATATAGAATCAATAAAATACTTGGGAGATACCATATGAATGAGAAAATACATATAAATATAACAATAAATGGTCAGGCAAGTAACGTGTTTAATGATAATACTATAGCAGATATTATTAATACATATAATCTTCAACCCGACAGCATTGTTATTGAACATAATCAACAAATTATTCAGAAAGAGAATTGGAGCAAAATTGTTTTAGCAAATAATGATAAGCTCGAAATAGTTAGATTTGTCGGTGGGGGATAGTAAATCCTTAATGGTTTCATTTAACTCTATTCTGGCAGATAAATATTACAAACAGAACTATTTAGAATATATACAAAACATCAAAATCGGTATTGCAGGTATGGGTGGCATCGGTTCAAATGTTATGAACGCACTCGTCCGATCGGGTTTCTGTAAGTTTGAAATTATTGATTATGATATCGTTGAATATAGTAATCTAAATCGACAATTATATTTCCTTGATGATATTGGTAAATATAAAGTGGATGCCATTTTTGACATTATGAAAAAAATTAATCCGATGATAGATGTTATAAAGCATAATGTGATGTTATCTAGTAATAACATACAAAATTATTTTTCAGATGCAGATTTCATATTTGAGGCATTTGATAAAGTAGAGTATAAGAAAATGATTTTAGAACATTTTGGAAATACAACAAAAAACATTATTTTATCCAGTGGGATGGCCGGCTTATTAAATAATAACGAGATAAAAATTAGAAAAATTAATTCTTGTCATTATGTTGTGGGTGATGAAATATCTGCAGTTAATCATGAGAACATGCCTTATGCACCAAGAGTGCTCGCATGTGCATCACTTATGGCATCTATTGCGTTAGAACTTACTTATAAGGTATTTAATTTAACTAATATGGATTTTTGAAAAAATCTAAGTGGGTTGCGCCTTTTAAATCTTTTCGTTTAGCTTCTCTTGTACCACCTGGGGCAGCTTTTCCAATAGGAATAGCTACAACAACTTCATAATTAACAGGAAGTTTTAACATTTTTTTTACTTTTTCATGATCCATGGCGCCTACAACAACTGTGCCAAGGCCAATCTCATGAGCTTTTAATAATAAATTTTGTACAGCAAGACCTAGATCAAACATATACCAACTGGAAAGTTTTGTTCTTTGTAATCCATTTTTACATCCAGATATACGAGTTTTTGCACATGCCATAATAAGAGCTGATGCATTTAATGAGCATTCTCGTGCAGAATTTGTATTTGAATACGCCTCTGTAATACGTGTAATCTGATCCTTATCTCTTACAATGATGAATTCCCATGTTTGAGTATTAGCCCATGATGGCGCCCACAAAGCTGCATCAATAATCGTATTGATCTCTTCATCACTTACAATGTGTTTTGTAAATTTTCTTACAGTACGTCTTTCTTTTATTATGTTATCTAATTCCATAGTAATTAATACTATAATGAAAATTCTGTAATTGTATATAGTAAATTTCATCAAACACATTATTTGAATGGATATTTTTAAAATAATTTTGCTTATATTTCTTCAAAAAACGTGAAAATATTTACATAAATGTGTCATTCCAATATACTTAAAGTATTATAACGATTTTGATGAAAATATGCAGTAAGAGAGGAGTTTTATATGACAAAAGCAAAGAATGGAGATACTGTTTTAGTCCATTACACAGGCAAATTAACAAATGGGGAAGTTTTTGATTCTTCAGTAAAAAGTGAACCATTAAAATTTACAATTGGTAGTGGCAATTTAATACAGGAATTTGAACAAGCTGTTGTCGGATTACGTGTTGGGGAGTCAATAACAAAAGAGATTACATCGGAAAATGCTTATGGCAATTATCGAAAAGAGTTAGTAATAAATGTGGATAAAAAAGATATTCCAGAAGGCATTCATTTAGAAAAAGATAAATTTGTTCAAATACCTCAATCTAACGGTAATTCGTATTATGCAATTGTCAAAGATATCAAGGATTCTAAGGTCGTCTTTGATGCAAATCCACCATTAGCTGGAAAAGATTTAGTTTTTGATATCGTTCTTGTTGAAATACTAGAATAAATTATATCATCGGATCATCATCGCTAATTCATACCAAGAATATTTTGGTCATGGATAATTTAAATACAGTGCATAAAAAGATAATTCACTAAATCTTTATGGAACTTTTTACAATTTCAAATTGTTGTATCTTTATATAAAGGGATTAGATAGGTAATAAAATGGAGCATAGTTCAGAGTTCATCGAATTATTTAAAAAAGGCGATCATAAAGCGTTTGAACACATTTATGATACCACTAAGAAGTTGACATATAATGTAATCTATAAAATGACAATGGATATAGAGGAGTCAAATGATATTATGCATGATGTTTATGTGAAAATATATGAGAACAAACATAAATATCAGCAAATTGTTGATTTAAAATATTGGATTTACCGTATTGCTGTCAATCATACGCTTAATGTACTAAAAAAAAGAAGTATTTTTAATAAGCAAAGGTCGAGTATCGGTTTTTTTTATACTAAACAGATTAATAATCAAAAAAATGACTATGAAGAGGGGCCAATAATGGCCTTATTATTAAAAATTAAACCAAAATATAAGTTACCCATAATCCTTAAAGATATTGAAAATCTTTCATATGAAGAAATTTCAAAAGTATTAAAAATAAATATTGGTACAGTTCGATCTCGATTAAACCGTGGTAGAAAACAATTATTAGAAAGTTATCAAAAGGAGGTTGCAAATGAATAAACAATATCAAGATTTAATAAATAGTGTTTCATTCAAATCGAAGGATGTTCCCTTGTCAATATATTCAAAAGTTATGGAAACGATAGAAACAAAGGAACAGAGACCGACTCCTTTTGATCTTATTTTAAGTTTATTTCAACCGAGAAGATTAACATTTGCTTTTGCTGTATTATTTGTAGGAATATTTAGCTCAAGCTTATTAATAGATAAACATATTCCAAGCTCAAAGGATGAATATTTATCTCAATTCTATTTTTCGGATGTGCCAGAATATATGATTTCATTTAGTAATCAATTGTAAAAATATTAACAGATAATGGAACTTTTTTAAATTCTATCTGTTTCTATTATAAAGCTTGCAAGAACGTAAAAAAAATAGGAGGATAAAATGAAAAAAATAACAGTTTTAACAACATGTCTAATAGTAGGAAGTTTGGTACTAGCATATGGTCCTGGCGACTCAGATTATGGAATGAAAGAAAATAATATGATCGAAAATCACAACCAAAAAGAATATAGAGCTTATCATAAAAATAATAAGGAAGGGCAGAGAAACAATGGTCCTGAAAGTTTTATTAAAAAGTTAAACCTAAGTGTAGACCAGCTTAAACAAATTGATAAAATTAAAGAAACTGCGGATGAGAAGAGTCGAGAGCTACTAAAAGAATCAAGAGATAACAGGTTCAAATTAAGAGAGGCTATTGATACCGATATTGTTAATTCAGAGGAGCTTCAGATAATCCGAAAAAAAATACTATTAATTCAGGAACAATTATTGGATAACCATATAAAATCGATGCAGGAACACAGAAGAATTCTGACAAAGGAACAGAAAGAAAAACTCAGAGAGTTACTCATGGAGAGAGAAAAAGAGATGCTGGAACGAAAATTGTCAAAAAATGGACATGATAAAAAATTCTTGGGAAGAAAATAGTTATAAATAAACAGAACCTTCAAAAAAGGCGAATGAATTCATTCGCCTTTTTTTATTGTACAGCAAAGTGTAAAGAATATATAATTACCTTAATATGGAATATAATCATAAATTAGCACGACGAGAAGATGGAAATAAATATACCTTTTTTATCATTGATGAGACGGACCCTTCCCTTCAAAATATCACTGATATAATAAATCATATTGGTGGCGAAGTAGTTGGTGGAACTACTTCGGGAATAGATGCGATTAACAAAATAGAAAACACCGAAGCAGATATATTTGTAATTGATATTCTAATGCCAGGTATCGATGAACTAAATGTAATTCCAAAAATTAAAGATAAAAATATTGATCCACATATTATCATGGTGTCGGAATCGATCGATAAATCCTTGATGTCTGATTCTTTTATTCTAGGCGAGAAATATTTTATAACAAAACCATATGATTCATCTCAGATATTCGATATTATAAGTCGCATCTGTAATGACATACGTGATGAAAAAGAGGATGCTGCAATGCTTATCTGGAATAAAAGCAAGGCTGTAAATGTAATGATAATAGAAGATTCTAAACTGACAACTAAACTATTAAGGGCTCATCTTGAATGGTTTGCTTGTAATATTCTAGCAACATCATGTTGCGGGAAAGAAGCGATATATGAATTACAAAAGGATCCAAGTAAAATAGACTTGATTGTAATGGGGTTGGTTCAGCAGGACATGAAATATGATAAGTTGATTTATGAACTTATAAGCATAAGACCAGATATCTCTATCGTTGTTATATCTGCTACGGAGAAAGAAGAAGTGATTGATAAAGTAAGGTTATTAGGAGCAAAAGGGTTTATTTCGAAAACAGATTTTAATCAAAAAAAACTTTACAAAATATTAAAAAAGATTTACCCACATTAATAAGTATTCGTAATGAGTTCTCCCATAATATATGATGTCGCAATTATAGGTGGAGGGGCAGCTGGCATGATGGCTGCTGGTACTGTCGCAGAATCTGGTGCAAATATTGTCCTTATTGAGAAAAATGATCGCTTAGGCAAAAAGCTTCTTATTACAGGGAAGGGGCGATGTAATGTAACAAATAACGACCAAGATGTAAAATCTTTTTGTGATAAATTTGGAAGTAGTGGTAAATTTTTATATAGTTCCTTGTATCAATTTGGCGTAAATGATGTAATCAATTTTTTCAGTAAATATGGAGTTAAATGTAAGATAGAGAGAGGGAATAGAGTATTTCCAGAAAGTGATAAAGCTCAAGATATTCTGAATGCTTTAATTGTATTCCTTAGAGAAACAAGCGTGAACATTCTGTTAAAATCAGCTGTAAAAAGTATTAAACTAGAAAAAAACTCAATATTTAAATTGCTCATTGAAGACGGCAGGGAGATCGTTTCAAGAAGAATCATTATATGTACAGGTGGGAAATCCTACCCAACCACAGGTAGTAATGGTGATGGTTATAAATGGATTCAGGATTTTGGACATTCATTAGTCCCATTGAAACCAGTACTTGTATCGGTTAAAACGAAAGAAAAATTTGTGAAGGATTTACAAGGTTTGAGCTTAAAAAACGTCAAAATTAGTATTATTCAAAATGATCGAAAAATTGATGATCGCTTTGGAGAGCTATTATTTACATCTCAGGGACTGAGTGGGCCCATTGTATTGGATCTGAGTAAACGGATATCGGAGTTGCTCATAAGTGGCCCAGTTAAAATAGTATTGGATTTTAAGCCGGCACTTGATAATAAATCATTGGATTTGAGGATATTAAGAGATTTTAAAGAGCAAGCTAATAAGGAATATAAAAATAGTTTATCAATGTTGCTACCAAAAAAACTTATTCCTGTGATTATTGATAAATCAGGCATCAATCCCGTAAAACCTGTTAATAGTATTACTAAAGATGAAAGGAAAAAATTATTACATCTATTAAAAGAGTTCTCTTTAACTATTGATGAAGTTGATGGATTTTCAAAAGCGATTATAACATCTGGAGGAATAAATTTAAAAGAAATAACGCCAACCTCAATGGAATCTAAAATAGTGAAAAATCTTTTTTTTGCTGGAGAGATCATCGATCTTGATGGGCCAACAGGAGGCTATAATTTACAATTAGCTTGGAGCACTGCTAGATTAGCCGCTAATAATTGTTTGAAAGGCACAATAAATGAAAAAGGCAAAGATTAAATCTTTGCCTTTTTAGTATTAACAATAACAGATTAGATTTTTAATCTGCTTTATAAATCCCGCATCCCATATATGACGTGTCATCAATTTTTATCAAGTATACCAACTTAGGTTTTATTAACTTGCTGATAGGATGTGTCCAATTATACTCGACCCATCCTTTCCCATCTGCTTTTATCACTTTATTAAATTCTTGGATAAAAAGCTTCTTTTTGCTGTCTCTTAAGTCTATTAAGTTTTTGCCAACAAGTTTTGGATTAGCAGAATGGACTAAACAGAGTCCATTAAGGTCAAATATAAATATGTACTTTTCCCCATCCACACCTAATCCGTCTGGCTTTTGAAACTCAACGAATGCTGCATCTTTTCCAACTTTTTGAAGATATTCAAATTTTGACTCAACAAAAGATTGAAGATCTATTTTCTTCGCTGCCACCTCTGGTGAATCAAACCACATAAAACTAAAAGAAAAACTTGCTAAAAGAACCGCAACTAAAACAACTAAATATTTTTTCATTTTGCCCCCTTTTTATTGTTAATACTACTATATAGTATATTTATTTTTCAGAAAAAAGTAAATGCCATGATATATAAACTGGAAAATAAGCGATAAGTTCATGCCCCATAACAAGAGGCATGAACGATGAAGTTATTAATACTTGTACTTTTTTATATTAAGTTCAGGATTCAAAAAAAGTATTGAAATCTGGTTTCTACCAATTGCAGGGAAACAAATTCCATCATCAAATATTTTGGCAATTTTCTTGTCAAAATCGATTGCTGCAGTAAAATTAGTATTTGCTCTTGAAAACAAATTATAGCTTTTGATTAATCCGAGAATGCGATCCTCAATTTTAACACAAAGTTTATGTCCTGGATTTTCTTTGTATGCTTTTATACCCATTGCATACGTATATCCTTTATTTAAATCCTCATGATTTTTTTGAATATAAAATGATGCGTTTAGTAGAAGAGTGCCTCTTGTTAAACTTCCATACCCAAGTATTTCAAATACCTCTTTCTCTAATGCATGATTACGATCTTCTTTTGTTCCTTTTGACTGCCCAAATGTGAAGATGGTTCTCTTTGGGGACATAGGTAAAGCTCCTAGCATGAACTGCCTCCTTAAAAAATATTTTTCCTCCCCAAATTTGTTCCATTTCTATATCCCCCGATATAAATCGTTTAACCGTTGTTTCTCCCTTTCTAAAAAAAATAATTTAATAAGATATTATGTATCTCTGTTTGACGCTACAAAATATATATCGTTTTTTTTAAACATTATTTTGCATCGAAATATTGTGTTCTATGTATGCCTTGTAATTAAAGGGATGCATGAAATGACAATGAAATATAATTTATAAATCTGTGACAAAATAGAAAATATCATTGCGCATTCATATATAAATAGTATGAAATAAGGTAAATAGAATATGACGCGATCATTATTGACGTGTAATTAATATAACATATTAAGATGATAAGATAAGACAATGTAGTAGAATAGTTTATATTAATATGTTATTATCTCTTTTTTAATAAATTATTGAGGGGTAATATGAAGAAAAAGGATTTTATTGTATATCTATTATTATTTCTAATAATGTTGTTTGTTTTAATAAAACTAACAACTAAGACTGACGAAACACCGATATTGACTGTAACCTCAATGAAAGGATCATTTTTTCTTATAAGTATTTATGGTGGGGAGGCATGGGTGAATGATATTGAAATATCACCTTTTATTAACATAAAAGTGACTCCTCAAATTGCCGTTTGGATTGAGGATATGTCAGGTAAATACTTGGATTTGATCTATGTTACTAACAAAACTGCAAAACAATCTTGGAAAAAAGTTCCTGGGGAAGCAAAAATTGATATAAACCGAGAGGAAGCCCTTCCATATTGGTCACATAAAAGAGGGATAAAAAATCCTGACGGAAGTTTTATGCCAACAGAAGAAAATCCAATTGCCGATGCTACGACGTCTGCAACCCCTAAAAATGATTTTACGATTCGGACAAGGGCGCCAAAACTATTATCAAAATATCGGATATTGGTTGAAGTTAATATTGCAGCTGATTTTAATGCAAATTATAGAAAGAATTCTCTATCTGGAGAACCTGATTATACCGGTGGTAAGTGGGGTAGCGGACAACCATCCATTATTTATGGTGTAATGGTTGATTCTAGGTCGAATTCCACGATGAATAGCATGAAGGTTATCGGGCACGGGAGCATCGATGGCACAAATGGGTTGTTATATAAAGATATATCAAAAATAACAACAGGATTAAATATTATTAAAGAAATAAAAGTAAAAATGGAGGTGTAATATGTCGTCAATAGATTTAATTATTCTAGGAGAATTAACGGAAAAAGAATGGAGTGCTTATGATTTAGCCAATTTTGTAATAAAACAAAATATTCAAGAGATGGCTAATATTAGTTCTCCAGCGGTTTATAAAAACTTGTTGAAATTAGCAAAAAATGGTTATTTAGCTACTCGTAAAGAGAAAGTTGGAAATATGCCTGAAAGAAAAGTGTATGAAATTACTCAAAAAGGGCTAGATTTTTACAAAACTCTTTTATTAAATAATATTGACCAAACAGTCAATTATCGATTTGATTTCAATGCCGTTTTTTATAATTTAAAACGCTTAGAAAAAACACAAGCAGAATCATTGGTTGATATATTTAACAAACGATTACTCGACAAGAAAAATCTATTGGAAAAAGCAAAAACCAAAATGAGTAAAGAAAAAAACAGCAAATGTATGTGCATTATTGAACAACATGAACTGATTAATAATGCATTATTAGTTTGGGTCTCTCAATGTAAGGAACGATATATTAACAAACTCTGTAAATAAGACTGCTTAATAAAAATCTATTATTATTTTTTTGAGATAATCAATACTTGCATACGATATATTATATGTGAAATGCCATAGCTAACTTAATGTGGTATAATTTACACCTATTTGTATATTAGATGATGCAAGGAGCATATATGAAAAATAAATCCCAGTTTTTTAGAATAGTAGCGTTAGTGATCATCACATTATCGACAGCCTATACTTATAATTTCCCAACAATTGATAACTTTGAAGATAACAATTATTCGGCAGCTCCAGCATGGACATTTCCAGCACCGCTGGCTGGAACGATTATTAATTCAGCCTCTGGTGCCAGAGGAAACTATTCAACTCGAGTAACTGGAACTGCTAGTGGATATTGGGTCGGTGCTGGTCAAACGAATTTACAAACCTATCTTGATAATTGGAATTCATATAAGTATATTTCTATTTGGGTAAATAATAGAGGTAGTATAGGTGATAAAATACAGATTCAGATCCATGATAATGATGATGGTAGCCCTTGGTCTAGTGAAGGAGATGACCATATTAAATATGAAATGCAACTGAATTGGCAGAATGAATGGCGTCAGATTATTATTCCATACACATTATTTGCTGATGATAATCTTGGCGTTGGTGATGACACAATAAACTTGGCTCCATATAGCGGTGGACCGGGTGTGGTGTTACTAATGATTGGGTTTATATCAAATACATCTTCGGGTGCAATCGATATGTTTATTGATGATATAGCGCTAACATCTTCAACTTATGGGACGGATACCGATAATGATGGGCTACCGGATGTGTGGGAAAACACATATGGTTTAAATCCAAACAGTAGTTTAGGTAATGATGGTGGAAATGGCGATCCAGATGGTGATGGAATAACAAACTTAGCAGAATATGTTAACGGTTCTGCTCCAACTGTTCTTTTTCCGATTATAGATAATTATGAAGATGCAAACCTATCAACACAACCTTCTTGGACGCCTGCAGATGGGTTGGTCATAACAGCAAGTAATGAAGGAAGTACTGGGAATTATTCATTAAAAGCAACAAATCATGCGACTAATTATTATGGTGGCTATATGTCTGCATATGTTGGAGATAAAGATACTAATTGGGCAGCATATAATTATGTACATCTTGTAATTAATAACCAGGGGAAAAAAGGCGATAAGCTAAAGATAGAAATATTTGATAATGATAACAATAATTATGAGATTAATACTGGCGCCGGTCTTTTAGGTGATGACAAGTTTGCCTATGAATTTTC
Organism: Candidatus Margulisbacteria bacterium GWF2_35_9; assembly: GCA_001783275.1. Classification (GTDB taxonomy): domain Bacteria; phylum Margulisbacteria; class Riflemargulisbacteria; order GWF2-35-9; family GWF2-35-9; genus GWF2-35-9. The sequence goes on along the minus strand of MFRH01000073.1, from coordinate 3,485 downwards.
AATACCAAATAATCAATGGAAAGATATTTATATTCCCTATTCGGTTTTTACAGACATTAACAGTGCAACGGGTGATAACACATTAAATCTTGCACCCGCAAATAGTTATCCAGGTGTTCTGATGATTGGATTTGCAATTAGTTCTGTTTCTCAGAATGCGGATGTAAAAATGCTGATTGATCAAATAGATTTAACAACAGCCATAGGATCAACGGATGTTGATAATGACGGATTACCAGATTCATGGGAGGTGACCTATGGAATAAATCCAAATAGTTCTTCTGGTGATGATGGGGCTAAAGGTGACCCAGATGGAGATGGTTATACAAATTTAGAAGAATATATAAACGGGACTGTACCAAAAGCAGTTGCTCCAATCACTGATGTTTATGAGGTTCGAGAAGGTGCAGGCAATGGAGCTAGTGGTGCATGGGGGCCTGGGTCTCAGTTTTCTTCATATAAGATAACTGGTAATTATTATCATCAACTTAAAATCAATGACAATTCATATTTAGCAAAAACGGGGATGTGGATTGGTCTTACGAATAACGCAGATGAACCGATTGTAATGTTAACTGATTATAAAAAATTATGTTTTGACGCTCAAAGCAATAATGAAGAGCTTTATGTATATCTAAAAGATAAAGATGGAAATGTGTCTTCAAAATATAAACTATTCAATCTTGATGGCAATGCTTATCATTCCTTCGAGATCAGTCTGAATTATTTCCCTGTCGGTAGTTTTGATATATCTGCTGTTAAGGAAATATTATTTGAGCCAGCCGCTATATCTTCGGTCACTCAAACCCTAAATATTAGAAATATCCTGTTTGATAAAGGATCATTAATAACATCCCCACTCAATACTCCGATCGTAGATGAATTGATTCTACAAAATTATTTGAGTGGAGATCCATACGCGCCACTTACAAGCCAAACAAATTACAAAGAAGAAACAAAGTATTTATGGAACGCGTATAAAGATCGATTTATTAACAGTTATAAATCAATTGTTACGCAGGGCCTGAATCTTGGAGGATTAGTTTATGACCCTTATGTCGGGTCTTCTACTACTAAAATTGAGGCAGCTGACTATGCTAAGTCTGAAGGCTCTGGTTACGGTATGCTATTGGCTGTATATATGAATGACCAGAATGCTTTTGATGAAATATTTGATGGTACATGGGCATCTCAAATGCATAAAAGTGCATCTTCAAATTTATTTACTTGGAATATCAAAACGGATGGTACCTTTGTAAATAATGATAAAAATTCTGCATCCGATGCTGATCAGGATATTGCGTTTTCTTTAATATTAGCAGATGCATTAGTTCAAAGCCATATATGGTCTAATACCAGTCGTGAATATGATAAAAAAGCGCAATCACTAATTAATGCATTGTATGAATATACGATATCACACAACAAATATTTAATGCCAAGTGATGAAGCAGGTCCAGATAGACTCGGTTTTCATGAGGTGGTTAATCCGACAAATCCATCATACTTTTCACCTGCATGGTACAGAATATTTGATATGTATGAGAATAACGATCATGACTGGGGCTCTATTATTAAATGGGGATATGAACTTGTTGTAAGTTCAGACCCTTCAAATAAAGGATTAAACCCAGATTGGTGCGATTATTGGGGAAACAATAAAGAAGTCGATCATCCATTTTTCACTTACATGGTAGGAAAAGATGCTATCCGAGTTCAGTGGCGACTGGCTACAGATTGGTTATGGTTTGGGGAAACTCGTGCCAAAACATATTTAGAAAAAACAAAATCAGTTTTTGCCTATCCAGGTGGATTAGGTTCGATAGCTCCTCAATCGGTTAAACCATTAGAATTAAATGGTGCATATTCATATTTAACACGAGGTGATGCATATAATTATACCGATATTTCATTCGTTTCAATGTTTGCAGCTGGAGCGATGGGAAGCGACACAAGTGCCTATCGAAATGAATGGAAAAGTGCATTTGACAAGTATATGTATCTAGCAAAAAATGGCAATAATTCCTTCTTAGGCGAGAAAATAACTGGTTCAGAACAAAAGATAGACTTTGATTCTCAAATGAATTATTACAATCACAGTTTGGGAATACTTTCAGCCCTTATGGTGAGTAGTGCATTCCCAAATATTTATGCTGCAACGAACATGCCAACACATAATTTATTATCACCTATTATTGATAGTTTTGAAGATGGAAACCTATCAACTGCTGAATCGTGGACGGCCGCAGATAATATTAATATCAGTATCGTTAACCAAAGCCAGAATGGAACCTATTCAATGAGAGGAAAAGGGCAGGCTTCGAATTACTATGTCGGTTATGCTTCTGCCTATTTAGGTAATACAATTTTAGATTGGTCGAATTTTACTTATTTGAAACTAATCATTAATAATAAAGGTCGTGTGGGAGATAAAATTAAGATTGAAATCATCGACAACGATACGCCGACATATTCTGTATTAAATGGGGCGGGTGCACTGGGTGACGACAAGTTTGCTATTGAACTTAATATGTTATGGACGGAAGGATGGAAGGAAATTTATATCCCCTATGCCCTCTTTACAGATGTAAATCCCGGTATAGGTAATGATATTTTAGATATTAAACCACAGACGATTTACCCAGGAACATTACTACTTGGTTTCGCTTTTAATTCAGTCGCTCAAACTGGTCGGGTAACAGTTGATATTGATGTAATTGCTTTAGCAAATGAAACGAATATGACAGATTCTGATAAAGATGGAATGGATGATAATTGGGAATCACTCAATGGATTAAATCCCGCAAATGGATCAGATAGTGGTATCGATTCAGATAATGATGGATACTCAAATTTTGAAGAATATATGAATGGAACAAACCCTCAAGTTAAAGATATATTCCCAGTTGTTGATAATTTTGAAAACACAGGATTGGTATGGGCTAATGCAGATGGGTTAAGTATCACAACGGCTTCTTTTTCTCAGTCTTCAATTCAAACAGCTATGAGAATGACAGGAACTGCAACAAGTTACTATTCAGGTTTTGCAGGTGCTTATATCGGTTCATCTCAACAAGATTGGGGTAATTTCAATTCCTTGAAAATAATGCTTAGAAATAACGGTCAAATTGGCGATAAAATAAAAATCGAACTAACTGATAATGATAATGCAGACTATTCTGGAGAAAGTGGAACAGATGACGTGTGGGTTTTTGAGCAAGTGATCAACACTACAGCTACTTGGAGTTATTACACAATCCCCTTTAATTATTTCGTCGATAAAAACCCCGGCTTTGGAAATGATTCGTTAGACCTTGCACCAGCAGGAACCTATCCAGGTGTAGTCTATATTGGCGTTGTGAATCTATCTAAGATAGCTAGCGGTAATACAGATATTTATATTGATAACATTGAAGCCTCTAAAACAACGACAAGTAATGACAATGATGGCGACGGATTACCTAATGATTGGGAAACGCTGTATT
>MFRH01000072.1:29031-29274 GCA_001783275.1 Candidatus Margulisbacteria bacterium GWF2_35_9 | reverse complement strand
CGATACAAAAGATTGGGAGAAATTAGACTGATGAGTGTCCAAAAAACTAAAAGCGTTCCATTAATGATTGTACCCCACATAAAAAAACGAGTTAGTGTTTGTATATCCATCATATCTCTCCTTTTCTATTTTTAGTCTTTTTTTTATCATACCATAAGCCATTCATATTTTGCTAATTTGGCTTAATTACTCATATATTGACCCAAAGGACTCTATCTATTTGTTATGATTTATACTCTATGC
>MFRH01000072.1:13859-29008 GCA_001783275.1 Candidatus Margulisbacteria bacterium GWF2_35_9 | reverse complement strand
AATTTAAAATCGGTCAGCGATGGATAAGCAAAATGGAACCGGAACTGGGCTTAGGGCTAATCACACATTTAGACCAACGCAAAGTGACGATAACATTTAAAACATGCAATATCGTTCGACACTATTCTACGGATCATCCGCCCCTACACAGAATTTCTCTCCGTATTGGTGAACGTGTTACTGGTAATAATAATCAACAGTTTATAATTGAAAAAATAATAGAAGAAAACGGACTATTTTATTATCTTGGGCAGGATATTAAGTTACTTGAAACCCATGTAAGTGACACTATTTGTTTTTTATCACCGATTGAAAGATTGTTATCCGGTCATGTCGATTCCAATGACTCATTCGATTTAAGATTAGATATGATCGAAAATAATTCAAGTTACACTAAGTCGATGATGAAAGGCTTTATCGGTTCTCGAATTGATATTATTTGGCATCAATTATTCATACTTAATGAGGCCGTTTCTAGGGTTAATCAGCGGCTATTGTTAGCCGATGAAGTTGGTCTCGGAAAAACAATTGAAGCGTGTTTAATTCTCCATCATCTCTTGCTAAGTGGCAGAATCGAACGAGTCTTGATAATTGTCCCAAGTCCACTTGTGTATCAGTGGTTTATTGAGCTACTCAGGAAATTCAACCTCTTGTTTACCATTTTTGATGACGATTATTATAAAGAAATAGCAAAAAATACCGATCAACGCGTATTTCAAGACAAACAGCTTGGACTAAGTACAATGGAATTTATACTGAGTGATGAGAATATCAATCAGGAAATATTACACGCCGGTTGGGATTTAGTCATTGTTGATGAGATTCATCGAATTGGCACTCAGAGTGACGAATATAATTGGTTAAAGATCTTATCAAAAATAACTAATCGGATGATCTTGTTAACGGCTACACCTGAGATGACTGGATATCATAGCTTATTTAACATTTGTAGCTTGTTATATCCAGATTTGTATGACAGTTACCCTAAATTCATTGACGATACAACTCACTACAGTTTATTAGTTTCTATTATTGAAAAAATAGAAAAATCAGAAACCTTAAATGCAGATGATACCAAGTGGATAAAAGAAAAGTGTCATCTTGATTTGAATTCGAAAGACATATCGATCAGTTCCAGTCAGTTAGTAGACACCTTACTAGATTCTTATGGTTTAGGACGAATTATATTCCGAAATAGTCGAAAAAATGTGCCCCTTTTTCCAAAACGGTGTATTCACTTTATTCCATTAAGTGGAGAAGGAGAACAATCCATTGACCCTCGAATTAGTTGGCTAGTGACATTTTTACAAAGCAATAAACACAATAAAGTTTTATTAATTTGTCAAACTAAGGAGTGCGTTAAGGATATTCTTAAAAAAATAAGCAAAATTATTAACGTACCGATCGCTTTATTTCATGAGGAAATGTCACTCATTCAGAGAGATAGAATGGCCGCTTTTTTTGCACAAGCAGACGGAGCCAATCTTTTGATGTGTTCTGAGATTGGCAGTGAAGGACGCAATTTTCAGTTTTCTCATCATCTCATATTTTTTGATTGTCCATTAAATGTGGAATTGATTGAACAACGAATTGGTCGACTGGATCGAATTGGACAAAAAAATGATATCCATATTTATTTGCCCTTTATAAAATTCTCGGAACAGGACGCTATAATTCAACTATTACATAATGGTTGCCATTCTTTTACCGCACCTGTTCCCTATGGCAATCGTCTTATTGATATTTATAGAGAGCGAATCCGGCACATTGCGCATGAATATAGTGCGGTTTGTGACGAAAATCTCGACGTCTTAAAGCAATTAATAAAGAAAATGGATGAGTTCGGTACTCAAATGACTCACGAACTTGAATCTGGTAGAGACAAACTACTAGGAAGAAACTCTTCCAAACCGGAAACAATTACTCATTTATCAAAAAAGATTACTGCCTTGGACAATGATCAAAGTTTCGATGAGTTTATGTTAAGAGCCTTTGAGTTCTCTGGTATTGATGTTGAAGAAATCGGTCTTAGAATATGGCGACTACAAGCCGGTGGCGAATATAAAGATAATATGCCGGGCTTTAATGGGAATGAAATGGTCGTCACTTTTGATAGAAAAACAGCCTTAGTACGAGAAGATATTGTATTTTTAACTTGGGATCATCCCATGGTCCGAGGATTAATCGATCTACTTATTGCGAGTGAAAATGGTAATTGTACGTTTGCATTTTGGGAAGATCGAAAGGTTCAAAAGGTGTATGTTGAGGCGATATATATTATCGAATGTGTTGCTCCAAAAAATGTGTGTATCGATCGATTTCTACCTGCCACTCCCGTTAGAATTCTTGTTGACCAAACAATGGTAAATTCGTCCCAAGACATTTCGTCCGAAAACTCGAAAACGTGTCTTGTTGACGGTGATAAAAAGATATTGAAGCAAATTCTAAGCACATCTTCACAAAAGCTGAGTAAGATGATAGATCATACTTATAAATACGCTCAAAAAGAATTAAAAGAAGTCATTGAGAGAAGCACCAAATCGATGAATGAAGAGTATAAGGATTTAATCGATCGAAACGAGTATTTAAGCCAAATCAATACTCATATTACCCAGCATGAAATTAATAGTATTAAAGATGAAAACACTCAACTTAATCATTATTTATCTGCAGCAAGATTACGACTGGATTCAATTCGATTAATTCTTAGAGGCAGTTAATCATCAATACTTCTAGTGATTTATGTTATTTCTTTCTGATGGATACTAATAACTTATTTAGCTGATTTGCAAATTCTTGAACATCCTTTTTCTTAAAAGCAACTGGCCCTTTCGTTTCGCCACCATTATCTCGGATTTCTTGCATCAAGTTGCGCATTGATAGGTATTGCTTAATATTATCTTCGCAAAAACGCTCACCACGGTGATCTATGGCATAGGCATTTTTACTAATGACACGATCTGCCAATGGAATATCCGCAGTAATGACTAGGTCTCCTTCTGTTATCATTTCAACGATGTAATTGTCGGCTTCATCTGCTCCAAGATCAACAACTATATAGGAAATATTTTCTGATATACCAATATCAATACGTTTGTTGGACACGACTACGGTAGAGAGTGCGAAGCGTTCAATAGCGCGAAACATGGTTGGTTTCAGTAAATTTGGAAAGGCATCCCCATCGATAAATAATCTCATTGGGATAACTCTTTAACGCGCCCTATCAGCCCGTTTGTGAGTCTAACTTTTATTCCATGCGGATGCGTTGGCGAGTTTGTTAAAATATCTTGAACGATACCTTTTGTTAATTTCCCGCTTCTTTGGTCGTGTTTTAATACAATCAACACTTTAGCGCCTAGTTTAATAGTTGATCGTAATGTTCCATCTATCATTGATAAAAAATTCCTTTGATTTATTTTACAAAGCATAAGCCTAACACGTATTTATTGTCTGGCCAAGAATTATGGCCTTGGCCAATTGCACATATCTCCTTCATTTACTATTTCGCTTACTTCATCAACGGCTAGTCCATTATTTTTTGCGATAAGCTCCAGTGCTAATGATCCGCCATAGCCATTTTCCTGAAGTTTTATGACATCATAAAAAACCTGTTGTTTTTTACTTTCTGTCATATTCATGGAATATTTTTTGCTTATAATTTTTTTCACATCAATCGAATATTTGTGAAGTTGATAGTCACCTGCTGTAACAGCTTCGGCCTTATCCCAATTGCCATATGGAGCCCAAACAACCTTCCCCGCAGAGTATGAACGGGTATAATCTGTGCATGGATAATAGTAGAATAATAAAATGGCATTCATCTTTTCCGTGCTAATAATGCTATTAACGATCTTTTTGGAAATATACATCAGTTTTTCTTCATCTGTTGGCATATCAACTTCAATTTTAAATGATCGTTTTTTAACTGTTAAGTGACTTAAGTCTTTTTTTGTTATTAGTTTGTAGCCGGCAACTGTTCCTTCTAGCTTTTTCGTATAGAACTTTATCTTGCTTGTATATAATGGGTTCGAGTCATCTAAACTGTGTAAATTTCTGTATGCGTCTAGGTTTTCTTGGTATTCTTTTTCTGGAATGATACAGGCTTTTGTCTCGAGATCTTGGATAAGATCGACTGTACTGATGATTGGTTCGCCCATCCCAAATATAGAATTTGAAGCCAATAACAGAAAAATAGTAAGTATCTTTTTCATTGAACTCCTACATTATTTCTAGCGCAATAATAACACATATAATTCGATAAAACCGTAATTCTTATTGGATTGTTCACAAAAAATAAATATATTATTAGTAGTCCTATGCTCTATTTAAATGCAGAAGGGGTGTTCGTAGATGAGGCAACTACAAAAACTTCTTAAAAACGCTCAGTAGTTCCTGCACTTTATGATCCATGTCATCAGCACCTTCGAGTGATTGAGCACAGTTGTACATTTGGTTTTCAAGTAGTAGTGTTGCAGCACGTTTAAGACCTTTATCGGCGGCGGCTGTCTGAGTAAGAATATCTGTACAGCTATTCTGTTTTTCAACCATTTTAATGATTCCGTCAATTTGTCCTCTCACAATTTTGAGCTGATGAATTAATTTTTTTGTTGTCTCTTCTTTTTCCATCATTTCACCTCAAATTTCTTCTTGATTAATACCCCCACGGGGTATATAATCCATTCTATTATAAAATATTAATACATGCAAGGAGAAGCTTATGAGGGTCGTAATCGTTGGTGGAGTAGCCGGAGGAGCCAGTTCAGCAGCCAGACTTCGTCGATTAGATGAAAATATAGAAATTATTATGATTGAAAAGGGAAAGGAAATTTCCTATGCCAATTGTGGTATACCCTACTATATCGGTAATAAAATAAAGGAACGCGAAAAGCTGGTCGTTGTTGATAAAAAAGACTTCAAATCCTTACTGAATGTCGATGTTCGAACAGAAAATGAAGTGGTTTCCATCGATCGCAAAAAGAAAACGGTTTTAATTAAGGACACGATTAATAACAATGAATACATCGAATCTTACGATACACTTGTTCTCTCTCCGGGTGGAATCCCAGTTCGACCTCCGATCCCAGGTATTAATGATCAACGTATATTTACTATTCGCAATTTACAGGATATGGACGCTATTAAAACTTATCTCAATGAAAATCAAGTGAAATCAGCTGTTATCGTCGGTGCCGGTTTTATCGGTCTCGAAGTCGCTGAAAACTTGAAGGAACTTGGGATGAATGTGTCAATTGTCGAACTTGCCGATCAAGTAATGAATATTATGGACTATGAAATGGCTACTGTGATTCACAAACATCTTCATTCTAAAAATATTGCGCTTTACTTAAAAGATGGTGTAACGGAGTTTAAAAGTTCAGATACAAAATTGGATGTGGTTCTTCGTTCAAACCGTAAAATTTCAGCCGATATCGTAATATTATCCATTGGAATCAAACCTGAAATCGCTCTAGCTAAAGATGCAAAACTTGAAATAGGAGCACTCGGTGGCATCTTGGTGAATGAAATCATGCAAACAAATGATCCTAGTATTTATGCCTTGGGAGATGCCTGTGAAATTAAAGATTGTGTGAGTGATGCTAATGCCCTAATCCCACTGGCAAATTCCGCCAATAAGCAAGGTCGTATTGTGGCCGATAATATCTGCGGTAAACACAGTGTATATGAATGCACTCCCGGAACGTCGATTGCCAAAGTATTTGACATGACAGTGGCCTTTACCGGAAATAATGAAAAACAACTAAAACGAAATAATGTAAGTTTTGAAAAAGTATATCTTCAACCATCTTCTCATGCGGGTTATTATCCAGATGCATTCCCTATGATAATGAAGCTTTTATACAATACTGAAAATTATTTGATTCTGGGTGCTCAAATTATTGGGCCGGATGGTGTTGATAAACGAATCGATGTTATTTCGTCGTTAATCCAGTTTAAGAAGAATGTCTATGATTTAGCCACACTAGAATTGTCTTATGCCCCACCCTATAATTCTGCTAAAGACCCAGTTAATATTGCGGCAATGATTGCCATTAACCAGATTGAAGGACTAAATAATATTGTCCATTGGAATGAAGTCGAATCCTTGAAAAAGGAAGGGGCTGTTTTTGTTGATGTTCGAAGTAAATTGGAGTATGAACTCGGACATATGGAAAATTCAATAAATATTCCTGTGGATGAACTTCGAGATCGTCAAAATGAACTTGATCATACAAAAAAGATTATTGTGTATTGTAACCAAGGCAAAAAGGGTTATTTTGCATTCAGTATTCTCAGCCAGAATAATTTCGATAATGTTTATAATTTAGCCGGTGGATATAATCTTTATCATTACACCACTCTAGCACAAGAAAATATCGGAATTTTTGATGATGTATATATTGATAAACGTGACGATATTAACAGAGTTATTGAGACTAAAGGTAATGTTATTCAGGTAGATGCATGCGGGTTGCAATGTCCAGGACCCATTGTCCGGTTATCAAATGAAATGAATAAAGCCAATATTGGTGATGTGCTTGAGATTGTATCAACAGACCCTGGATTTAAAAACGATGTGGGCATTTGGTCAGAGAGGACAAATAATACGTTATTAGAGGTTAAAGATGTTGATAAAAAAGTTTATGCCAAAATTCAAAAAGGGAAAGCGCTTACAGAAAGCAATTTAACAATAGGCAGTATTCCACATGATAAGACAATGGTTGTGTTCAGTAGTGATCTAGATCGTGCTCTAGCAGCATTTGTTATTGCAAACGGATCAGCAGCAATGAACCGCAAGGTTACAATGTTTTTCACATTCTGGGGTCTTAATATCCTTCGAAAATCCGAACATGTAAACGTTCATAAAAGTGTAATTGATAAAATGTTTGGATTTATGATGCCTAAGGGGAGTAAAAAACTAAGTTTATCTAAAATGCACATGATGGGTATGGGAACTCAAATGATGAAAATGGTCATGAAGAACAAAAACATTGATTCACTTGAAACGATGATTGAATTAGCGTTACAATCTGGAATAAGAATTGTTGCATGCCAAATGTCAATGGACATGATGGGCATCAAAAAAGAAGAGTTAATTGACGGCATTGAAATTGGTGGTGTTGCCTCATATTTGGGTGCAGCAGAAACAGCCGATACGAATTTGTTTATTTAGGATAATTGAATGAAAAAAATATTAAAGGCATTATCTTCCTGGCAGTTCATTTTCCCTATACTTCTCATAGTATTATCTTCCATTTTATATGAAGCACATTATCAATTATTTCATGATGCTCATCATATATTTATCTATTTTCTTGGTGATCTTGCATTTGTCCCAATTGAGGTGTTGCTTGTATCGATCATTATTCATCGCATTATGAGTCAAAAGGAAAAAAGTATTAAGATGAATAAACTGAATATGATTATTGGTGCTTTTTTTAGTGAAGTTGGATCTGACTTAATAGCAAAGATTGCTGAATATGACGAAAATGCTGAAGAGATAACAAAAAAATTAGTGGTAACTGCCAACTGGGATGATAAAAATTTTATATTTACACATTCCTGTCTAAACACACATAAGTACGAAATTATCATTAAGAAAGAAGATATTGTTATTCTTCGAGAATTCTTAGTTGAAAAAAGGGAATTTTTGTTAAGACTCTTGGAAAACCCAAACCTTTTAGAACATGATGCGTTTACCGATTTATTATGGGCTGTGTTTCACTTAATCGATGAACTGCTTCACCGCAAAAAAATATCTGAGTGCACCAAAGAAGATTTACACCATATTGAAAATGATATCAAACGCGTCTATTGTTTATTAACTAAAGAGTGGCTGATATATATGAAGCATTTAAAAAAAGATTATCCCTACCTATTCTCACTAGCCATTCGAACGAATCCTTTTGATAAAAATGCAAGTGCGGTGATAAAAAATGCCTAATCAAGAAAACATAGAATCTATTAACGAACGATATTCTGAATTAGCGGAGTCCAGTTGTTGCCTTTCATGTGGAGGTGCTATTAACTATAGTGAAGCGATTACAGGCGAAGTATGTGTCGATCTTGGAAGCGGAAGAGGCTTAGAAGTACTTCGATTAGCAGAACAAGTGGGTGAAACTGGATTCGCTTATGGTATAGATGTATCTGACGGAATGCTAAGTAAAGCTCGAAAAACTGCCGACAAAATGGGAATTAAAAATGTGAAATTTATTAAAACTGAATTGGAATCCATTCCACTAGAAGAAAACACTGTCGACTTAGTAATATCAAATTGCACAATCAATCATGCGTCGAATAAAGTGGCGGTTTGGAGCGAAATTTATCGTATATTAAAGCCGAATGGTCGATTTGTTGTCAGCGATATCTATTCATTAGAAAAAGTACCGCCAGAATATGCTAATGACCCAGTGGCCGTTGCTGAGTGTTGGGCTGGTTCGGTTACAAAAGAGGTTTATTTAAATACTCTTAATTTCGTCGGTTTTAAAAACATTAAAATTATTGAAGACAGCAAGCCTTATGACAAAGGGAAAATTAAAGTCAGCAGTTTTACAATCTCTGGCAGTAAAAAAGAATGTTGTTCTATTTAAATTAAAGGAGGTGAAAAAATGAAATCACTTATAAAAACAAAAAAGAAAGCAAAAAACAGTGTTGCTCAATGTTGCGCAAAAATTGCAAAAGCTATTGCAGGTTGTCATGACTAAAAAAGAACGATTATTTTTATCAAAGCACAATATAATGTCAAAAGTCAGAGACAGCGAAGATTATTACATTATTAATCTTTTGAGTCGAAATGCAGATATTATATCAAATGCCGATGCGAATGCATTGAACATATTAGACTTTTCGTCTTTAAGTGACATTGATGCTTATATAGAGAAGGGTTATCTTCTTCATGATCTAAATGATGAAGATAAAGAGTTTAAACGTGCCTATATAGATTTCATTCATGATCGGGATCAATCTGAAACACAGATATTTTTTGTACCGTCCTATGCCTGCAACTTCAGTTGTTCTTATTGTTATCAAAATGGTTATCAATCCATACATAGATCATTAAATAATGAAATCATTAATCTTTTTTTTGAATATATTGAACGATTTGATAAAAAATATATTACACTTTTTGGAGGTGAACCACTTCTTCCGAGCAAAGAGAATAAAACCAACATAGAGTATATCATCCAAAAAGCGAGCGAGAAAAATATCGGAATTGCCATTGTAACAAATGGATACTCGATACTCGAATATATGGATGTTATTCAGAAAGGTATTATTCGAGAAATTCAAGTAACGTTGGATGGGCCTGAAGCGGTCCATAATAAACGCCGAAGTCTAAAAGACGGTGGTGCTACATTCTCAAAAATTGTTGAAGGGATCGATGCTCTTCTTAAAGTTAATATACCTGTCAACCTTCGCGTTGTTGTGGATAAGGAGAATATTAACTCACTCCCAGAACTAGCAGAATTTGCCGTACGTCAAGGATGGACAAAGAACCCTCTTTTTAAAACGCAACTTGGACGAAACTATGAACTTCATTTTTGTCAGCAACACAACAATAAACTATTTGATCGTTTGTCACTTTACGAGGACCTTTATCAATTAATAAAAAAATATCCTGTAATACCTCAATTTCATCGCCCTTCTTACTCTATTTCCAAGTTTTTATTTGATAATGGAGAATTACCTGAGCCATTATTCGATTCGTGTCCGGCATGTAAAACTGAATGGGCGTTTGATTATACCGGCAGTATTTATTCCTGTACCGCTACGGTTGGGAAAGAAGATGAAAAACTTGGGACTTTTTATCCGAAAGTTTATTTAAACACTGATTTGGTTGAACAATGGGAGGATCGAGATGTCCTGTCAATTCCAGATTGTAAACATTGTAAATTAAATCTTGCATGTGGTGGTGGTTGTGGAAGTGCTGCAAAAAACAAAAATGGTGGATTACATACACCTGATTGTCGCCCGATTAAAGAATTGTTGGAAATTGGAATGAAATTATATTTTTAAAAGGAGTCAAAAATGAGTGGAAAGATAAAATATATAAATGCAAGTGAGTATCCAAAAGAAGTCCTATCCAAAGGTTTAGTAGCAGTTGACTGGTACTCCACTGAATGCCCCCCTTGCGAGGCATTGGCAGCAAAATTTGAACCACTCAGCGAAATATATGGAGATCATATTCAGTTTATTAAAATATTCCGTCAGGAAAACAGAGAACTTGCAGATCAACTAGATATTCATAGTTCACCGACTGTTTTATTTTATAAAGACGGACAGTTAGTCGGAGATCGATTAAATGGCGGTATTAAACGATCAGAATTAGAAGCCAATCTAAATTCAATGCTATCCGATGAGACGGTTAAGGCAATTAAAAATAAAATAAAGATAACGAAAACAAATTGTGATGTCATTATTTTAGGTGGTGGACCATCCGGTCTAGCGGCTGCTATTTATACTTCTCAGGCAAAACTTAATACAATCATCATTGATACTGCCCTACCCGGCGGTCAAGTAAAAACGACGCACCTTGTTTCCAATTATCCCGGCTTTATTGAACCGGTACAGGGTTTTATGCTTGGGCATTATATGAGTGAACAAGCTAAGGAAGCAGGAGCTAGCTATCGTGCTGCCGTGGATATTACCAATATAAATTTTAATGAACTGACTGTTACTGTAGATGGGATTGAAACAATACACGGAAAAAAACTAATAGTAGCAACAGGTGCCTCTCCAAGACCACTAGGTATAAAAGGGGAGACAGAATACAAAGGACAAGGAATCTCATATTGTGCAACATGCGATGCCAAATACTACAAAGATAAAGAAGTTATTGTGATTGGTGGGGGTAATTCTGCCATAGAGGAAGCATTGTTCATTGCTAAATTTGCTTCTAAAATAACAATCGTTCATCAGTTCGCAACATTACAAGCGAACAAACAAGCTCAGGAAAAAGCGTTTGCCGATTCTAAAATTAAATTTATTTTTGAGCATGAACCGAGGGAATTTGTTAAGACAAGCCGTGGAATGGATGTTGTCATTGAAGACTTGAAAACTAAAAAAATGAGAACACTTAGTACAGATGGCGTTTTTGTTTTTGTTGGTATGAAACCAAATATTGAAGAAATAAAAGATCAATTTAACCTGGATAAATGGGGTTACATCGAAACTGATGAAAACATGCTAACTAAGTTACCCAATGTATATGCAGTTGGTGATGTTCGAAGCAAGCAGTATCGCCAGATAACGACAGCGGTTTCAGATGGCACGATTGCTTCCATTGCTATATCAAAGCAGTTATAACCATTATTTTAGAAGCAATCTAAACCTTAAATTCGTTTAGCTTAGATTCTAACGTTACGGCTTCCTTCATCAGTCTTTCAGTGGCTGATTTTTCGTTATCCATACTGGCTGATATTTCCTCCATAGATGCATTTATTTCTTGTACAGCCGCTGCATTAGTCTGTGAGGAATCGACTACTGTCCTAAGCGACATATTCACTTCTGAAATATATTCTGTTGATAAGGCAATTTTTTTAGAAGTAGTTTCAACAGAATTTTTTAAACTATTTATAATACTCACTGCTTCTGAAACACTAGCAGATACCTCTTCAGATGCCGCCGATATGTCTTCTATTTGGCTTTCATTACTTTGAACTGCTGTACATATTTCATTTAATGAGTCTTTTGCATTGCTTGCCTTTTCTACAGCCATTTTCACATTATTTGAACCCTCTTCCATTGCTGTTACAGATTCTGCCGTGGCTTTCTGAATATTTTTAATTAAAGTCGAAATTTCAGTTGTTGCATTCGCAGAGCGCTCAGCAAGTTTTCTTACCTCCTCAGCTACTACAGCGAACCCTTTCCCATATTCACCGGCTCTGGCGGCTTCTATTGCCGCATTGAGTGCTAAAAGATTGGTCTGAGAAGCAATGTCTTCAATTACACTGATTATTGTTCCAATTTGCTCTGAATTACTATTTAGAACTTGAATTTGATCAGATATTTGAGAAAATTTAACACTATTAGCGTGAATGGCATTCACCGATTCTTGAACTTTTTCCATTCCTTCTTTTGATGTTTGAGTTGTTAATACACTGGACGACGCAATGGCAGAAATATTTATAGTGATGGCATTAACGGCATTACTAATTTGCTCCATTACTCTAGCCCCTTCATTACTATTTTCTACCTGACGTTCAAATAGTATTTGTGCTTCAGCCGTAACATTTGTTACCCCTTCCATTTTTTCTTCCATTTCAGAGGTACACTCATTTTGAGACTGAGTACTGCTTAAAATATTCCCTAAAGCTTGGTTAATACTACCAACACCATCAACAATTTGATTCACAATAGATGTTAATTCGTAAGACTCCGTGTTAACAGCACTACATGTTCCTTGACTCACTTTGACGGTCGTCGCAATCTTTTCTATAAATGCATTAAAATATTTTGCTAATTTACCAATTTCGTCATTTCTGACAATATTCATTTTTATTCTTAAATCCCCATCGCCTTCGGCAATATCTTTCATAATATCAACCGTTTTATTGAGTGGTTTCAATACTGATCGATTAAGTAAAATCGCACTAAATATCGTAAGAACAATACCAATAAATGAGACAACAAGAAGCATTGATTTGCTTCTATTTTTTGTAGAGCTTGCTTCTTTCCCTGCTTGATCAACTTGCTTATTAATATATTCCTGAATTGTTCGAAAATACTTCAAAATAATATCGACTTGGACTTTGCTCTCCTCAATATATATCTGAATTGTAGCCTCTTTTTTCTTACTTAAATCACTAATATAAACTTTTAATATATTAAAATCTCTCATTAATTCATCTGCATAAACTAATGATTTTTTATTGTATAGTTCTCTTGCTTGTTTAATTTTAGCAGGATCAGTTATTTTTTTGTTGGTTCCAGCAATCGCTAAAATATCTTCAGCTGATAAATGAAGTTTTTTGTGATTTAGTTCAATATTGCTAAGTAACGCTTTAATATCTGCAGGTAATGTTTTATACATATCTGAATCAATAAAGGAGTAATACCATTTCCCGAAAGCGCACTCGCGAGGATTTGTCGTTTTTGTAAAGATATTGGTGTTGTGTTGAAAAGTATCACGCAAACTATTTAACCATAGTAAGTGATCCACTTGCTTCTGAGTCAGCAATCCTTCGAACTTTAAATCAATTTCTGTGTAATTGTCACGTATTTTTTCACCACTTTCATGTAGTTTTCGATGGGGTTCTTCAAGTTTATTAAATGTTTCTCGAACATTAGCTGGCATAAGTTTATACTCATCTGAATCAATAAATGAATAATACCATTTTCCAAAGCCGCATTTGTGTGGATCAAGCTGTTTATCAAACTTTTTATTAATAATAAATTGATCTGTTAACCCTTGCATCCATTCATAATGATCATTCAGCTTTTTATCTAAAAACTGATTCAGTTTTAATAGATTTTCTACATTATCATACTTATATGATATAGTATTATTGCTTCGAACACCTATGATGATTAAAATAATGATTATGGAAATGATTCCACATATAAATAGAGTTAGTTTGTTTTTAATGCTGATATTTGACAATTATTATCCCCCCGAATTTTTAATTATTTTATTAAATACTAATTTATTTTACATAAAGAATCAAGAGCTTCATAATATTCATACTGTATTAATATGATAATAAGCTTTTTTAATATTTATTTTAGCATTGCAAATAACTATAATATGAAGTAGTCTCTTAAAATCAAAAAAAAGGAGATAGATAATGCAAAAAATTGCAGCAATTGTTTTGTCAGTTTGCTTGCTTAGTGCTTCATTCGCTTTTTTTGAAGGACCAGACCCGGAAGCATATATGAACCCAGATAAGGAAGAATACAGAAACTTAACATCAAAAATAATAGGAACATATAAAATAATATCATTAAAAGATAAAGATGGAAATGAGTTAATGGGTGATAGATTCAAAGGTGGTAAAGCAGTTTTTAAGTTCGAGGATGAAAACTCTTCAGGTGTATTTTATTTAGAACTAAGCGACAAAGTTGTTGAGCAGAATTTGTCTATTTGGAAAGAAAAGTATGGTTTTCCCGAATTAAAAGTAACTAGCTATAAAATGGTATCAGATTTTAGATGGAAAATGGATTGGACGAATTATAATGACATGGGCGTTGAACGACGAGTTTATCTAACTTCCTATGAACCAAATTATGGTATTGTTGCAGGTGGTGAAGGTGCCAACATGGATGAATTCCGATCCAAAGAAGAAGCAAAATATGCTGCGACCAAGAGCCTCATAAAAGGAACAAAAGGTGCAGTTGCTGATGCAGGCCAAAATATGTTTGGTGGCGGTTTCGGTGGCATGCTAGGTGGTGCCTTAATGGGTGGAATGGCTGGAAACATGATGGAAGATCAACTCAAACAACAATGGGGAACATGGGATTACATTTATGTATTTGAATTTGAAGCAGGCAGTAAGCCAAGATTTACTGATAAAGGTTTTAAATGGTTAGATTTTGAATTTGAAAGAATTGAAAACTAAATATACGATTGATCTAGATTAATAAAAAAGGGAGCTATCTAGCTCCCTTTTTTATTGTTGTTATTTAATATTCTTTGACTGTTCAGAATAGTTTACATTGATTGGAGGAAAGGAACCAGATAACATTATTAAAGATAGTATTCCAAGACAATGATTATAGTAATTTAGTTTTGCATTAAAATCTATTTTTTGATCCCCTTCTGTCCTTATGGCTAGAAATGACTCTTTCCCAATACCTGCTAAGTCTATATATTTGTCCACAGCCTGTTTCCATACATTTTTATAAGCAGAATCATCTGTACCCATTGCACCAGCAGCAAACATCGAAACCAATGAGATATCAGTATAATTCTCATACATTGAACCGTCCATGTTAAGTGTGGTAATCTGCTCCGGATGGATTGTTCCTCCAAAATCGTCAAACAGAGCCTTTGTCTTGGTCAAAAAAACTTTAGCACGTTCATCATGAAACCATAAAAAATCTGTTGCTAAACGCCAAAATACGCGAATGGCATCCTTTGACATTCGATTACGATACCACCAGTAATCATCTTCAAGAGAATCTCCATTAAAATCACACCAGTCTGGAGAAAG
>MFRH01000072.1:9623-13797 GCA_001783275.1 Candidatus Margulisbacteria bacterium GWF2_35_9 | reverse complement strand
AGAATCGGCGTTTTCAATTAAATCATACCCTTCATCTACTAGTCGGAGCCAGTCATGAGAAGGGTTACTGTCATATTCAGCAAATATTCTATACCAAGCTGGCGAAAAATAAGATGGATTTGTTTCGTTTTCGACTTCAAGAAATCCACTTCCACCTGGGCCACTTTCATCACTAGGTAATATATATTTCCCGTCTAAAATACATTCGCTATATATGGCATCTAATAAAGATTGAGCTTCACTAGCGTAATTGTGTCCAGAATCCTTCCAGATGCCCATCTCAACTAAGCGTGAAGCGAAAATAAGCGAAAGTGCAATGTCTTGATCAGCATCTGTTGCTGAATTTTTGTCGCCATTTTCAAAACTTCCATTTGATGATATTTGCCAAGTATGTAAGGCATTTGTTTTATGCATCATACTTCGGTCAGTTGCATCAAGAATATTATCAAAACTCTCTTGGTCATTCATATACATGGCAATTAACATGCCATAACCAGAGCCCTCCGATTTTGCTATATCTGAAGCTTCAATTGTTCTAGATGCTGATCCTGTATACGGATCGAATACTGCACCTGAAAGATTTTGATCGGGTGTGACTATTGGACGGTAAGCATCAATGAAGTTCTGTTTGAAACCACTCCATAAGTGAGGTAAAACTTCATTATACGTGACGTCAGTTGTAATTGGGGTATATGGCAAACTGGAAAGAGTTCCATTATTTATTAAAGTATCAATTAATAATTCTTTTTGCTCGCCTGAGCTAATCGTTTGTTGATCTAGTTGGATTTTTGTAATTCTTATTTCTTGAGGAATATTTGATATATTTGCTGGTTCAATCACCACTTCTTTGATCTGTGATCGGTCCACATTTCCATTAAAGAAATAACTGAGTGGAACTTCAAACGCTATGGGTTCATCTTGATTTGTATTAAACATTTTGTATTTTGAAGAGTTGTTGCCATTGATATCTTTTAAATATACTAATAACTCTCCATTATTGCTTTTCGTATCGATAATAAGTCGTGAATAATCGCTCATGTCCGTAATCCAGTTTTCGCTGTTTTTTATCCCAATCCACATTCCAACTTGCGACTGCCATTCGTTCTTGTTAAATTCACAATGATGACCATTTGTGTCGTAGAAATAGTTAGCACCCCATGCACCATTACCATATCCGCCGGGTTTATTAAGCGCTCCCTCAAGGGTTTTATATGAGTTTAGTGCAGCTGGAATTATCTTGAGTGAATCTTTTACAGACCAATTTAAAACATCATCAAACGTAAAAATGGAGTAGTAATATTCTTGGCCAATTTCGAGAGAGCTATCATTAAATGAAGTATCTGATCCTGTATAGACCACATCTCCTTCTGTCGGATCTGATGGGAAAGTGGTTGTGCTTCTGCAAATTCTAACACCTGAAAAATCGCTATCTTTTGGATTTGACCATGATAGTTGTGCGGAATCGTTATCAACTATTGCTCTAAAATTGAGAACTCTATCAGGAGGCAACTGATCTGGCGGTGGAAGTACATTACAGCCGCTCATTACCTGTAGAGCATAAATAACATGTTGAAGAGGTTGTTTTACTGTTGATGGTTGTAAACCTGCAGCACTTTGCATATGGAATATAGCATCTGGGATACCAATTTTTTTAATAGTATTAAGACTTTGGCTTTTTACAGCATTTATTGGTTTAATCATTATAGACGACCTTTTTTAGTATAGATTACAAAGTTTTTCTATATAATGTTATCGTCTATGAAATATGAATATTTCACTTATTTATATTTCATTTTATATCTTAGAATGATCGCCGCAAATATTAGAGTAATGCTATTTGGGATTATGATCGGGATTTTCATTAACATAATGCCATAAATTGTCC
Source organism: Candidatus Margulisbacteria bacterium GWF2_35_9 (assembly GCA_001783275.1). Lineage (GTDB taxonomy): Bacteria > Margulisbacteria > Riflemargulisbacteria > GWF2-35-9 > GWF2-35-9 > GWF2-35-9. The sequence goes on along the minus strand of MFRH01000072.1, from coordinate 11,912 downwards.
ATAAAACAAGTCCACAACAGAAACACACAAACATAGTCAGCGATATATCTTTTGTCGATTTTGTTTTAACAGTCCGGATTAATTGGGGCAAAAAAGATATGGTCGTTAGTGTTCCTGCAACTAATCCGACTATGGTTACGGCATCCATTTAGTGATTGTGTTTAATGTCAGAGTCAGTATGATCTAGAGTTTTTTGTATTCTTCCAGCTAATGTAGAGAAAATAATGATTGGGATCGTGACAATTATAATAATGGCTATAAATAAAATGAAGAAAATAATACCCTTATAAATTAGATTTATTGCCGTATGTAACATTACTTTACGATGATATTTTGTCTATTATACGAAACGTGCTGTCCAGGACGAATTTTGCATTTTTTTCGGGTTTCAATCGCATCGTCAACCTTAACGAGACCCTCGTTAATAACTATTTTGGCTGTTCCACCTGAATCGCATAATCCCGTTGCTTTCAGTAATTGGCATAGCTCTATATATTCAGATTTAATCGAAAATTCCATGATGTGTATTCTATCCCTATTTAAATGAAGAATCTAGCAATATTTAGAAGTAATTTCCAGCTTTAATTTCCCTAACAAAATCATCACCATTCATGTGTGGCATATATGTATCGCTGACGACTAAATCTGGGATAAATTTTTTTTCTTTCAATATCTCCATAACAATTGCCGGATCGCTTGCAAGCACTATACGATCAGAACTTATTCCATAGATTTGTGACAAATAATGCTTCAACACAAAGCCATGGGAATCATCATCATCTACAAACAATATTTTAACATTTGAAATATTTAAAATATTTTCTAACCAAACAGGGGATATTTTATCTAATATAAATTCAAGAAAGGATTGTTTCAAAAAAGGCTTCAAAGAGTTCGCTTCTAACAGAGAGTTTTCTCCAGTTGAAGATAAAAGAACACATGGGGTCTCTGGTTTTATTCCGAATTATTTAATAGCAATTATTTTATTGATTAGCATAAATCTGTATAACCCTTTAAAATTTAATCATACTAAGTTATCGGTTGTTCTATATGTTTATTTCATTTAATTTTATTCATCCAAATATAATTAGTGCTATAATATCGACTCTAGTCATTAGATAGAAATTACAGGAGTCGGAAAATGGACAGGATCACGTTAATCGCAACTGCAACAATGGGCATGGAAAGTGTTGTGGCTGACGAACTAAAAGCGCTCGGATACACGGATACAAAGGTAGAAAACTGTAAAGTCGAATTTACTGGAACGCTATCGGATATATGCCGTTGCAATCTATGGCTGAGATCCTCTGACCGTGTCCTTCTAAAAATTGGTGAGTTTGAAGCTCATACATTTGATGAACTTTTTGATAATACTAAAGAACTAAATTGGTCGCAATATATCGGAAAAAATGATGCATTTCCAGTCAGCCGTGTATCCAGCGTTAAGTCAAAACTATTTAGTAAATCTGACTGTCAAGCAATCGTAAAGAAAGCAGTTGCAGAAAGTTTGATATCGTCATATAAAGCGAGAACATTGCCAGAAACAGGTTCACTATTTTCACTGAGAATCCAAATTGTAAATGATCTTGTTACCTTAAGTATTGATACAAGCGGATCAGGTTTAAACAAACGTGGGTATCGTGAACATATGGATATTGCACCAATCAAGGAAACTCTTGCTGCCGGTCTGATACTTCTTAGCCGATGGAAAGGCGGAGACAGGGTGCTAATGGACCCCATGTGCGGGACTGGTACTTTCTTAATAGAAGCTGCAATGATCGCAAAAAATATTGCACCTGGACTTAGACGAGATTTCGACTCTAAACATTGGGACTTTTTACCAAAAAATGTGTGGGATATGGCCTATGACGAAGCCAAAAGTTTAGCTAAACTAGATAATAAATATTTAATCTATGGCTCAGACGGCAGTTGGAAGGCTCTGCAAATTGCCAGAGAAAACATTGCAAAAGCAGGATTTGATGATATCTATGTACAAAAGCTACAACTTGAAAATATTTCGTCAAAACACAAGAACGGTATTATTATCACTAACCCACCCTACGGTGAACGAATGGAAACAACCGCCGATGCAGAACAACTCTATTCTCAAATGGGTGAAGTGTTTAGAACACAGTTCCCTGAATGGTCATATTACATCATCACGTCTTATCTTGGTTTTGAAAAACATTTTAAAATGAAATCCAGTAAGAAACGAAAACTCTATAATGGCGGTATTTTATGCTGGTATTATTCCTATTTCGGAACTAATTTCAAAAAACCGTTTAATAA
>MFRH01000072.1:0-9584 GCA_001783275.1 Candidatus Margulisbacteria bacterium GWF2_35_9 | reverse complement strand
GATGAATTTTTCTGTTTCGAAACTCATGAGGCAATGTTTGTCCTGTAATATTTGAGATCGTTGCTTTGTCAGCATATAAGGACTCATTAAGCTCATAGTTGCGATAATTAGTGCTAAATAATAATATTCCGCCGGGTGATAATAAACTTAAACAACGATTAATCAGTTCTTCTTGATCATCCACAACTGAAAAATCAGTTTTACCCCTATTTTTACTGTTACTGAATGATGGCGGGTCACAAATAATCAGACTATATTGATATCTGGAGCTTTGAGCCAATTTCAAAAACTCTAATGTATCATACTTCAGAATTCGATGCAGCTCGGTCATTTCAAAACCATTCAATTTTAAATTCCGTTCTGCCCAATGATTATAAGTGTTACTCATGTCTACCGTATCCGTTGAATAAGCTCCTCCTGCAATTGCGTAACATGTGAATGAAGCGGTATAAGAAAAGAGATTTAGTATCTTTCGGCCCTTTGCCAAATCCCGCACGATCGATCGCGTATTTCGATGATCTAGAAATAATCCAACATCCAGATAGTCATAAAGATTGATCTCAAAATTAAGACCCTGCTCCTCAACCACGATTGTTTTGTTTATTTTGTGATTTTTCTGTTCTTGTTGCCCACTTTGTCTGCGTTGTTTTTTTAGGACGATATTTTCTTTTGGAATTTCCAACCCAAGGGAAATGCTATCAATTACTTCTTTCTCAAATTGGATTATCTCATTGATTGATTCATCTTTTTTACGAGGATATATCCATACAAGGATATAGTTTTTATATCGATCAACAATAATCGGATACTCCGGTATATCTTTTTCATAAAGCCGATAAGCATCAAGCTTATTCTTCCTCGCCCATTTTGATAGTTGTTTTTGTTTTTTCTTAAGTCTGTTTGCAAGCATCATCGTGTTAGTATTATATCAGTTTTATAAAATCGAACGGTATAAAAATAAATGAATCATTTACAATATATTGATCTGTTTAAAAAAAATGAAATATGTTGTATAGTATTCTTACAATGATAGAAATAGAACAAATGGATGAATTTTTACAAACAACCATTGAAAACAATCGTTATTACAACTTTGCACTGCTTCCCTTTAATTATATTGATTTTATTAAGAAAAAAACGATTATTGAACAAATCAAAGTAATTAAAGAAACAACACCAGAATACAAAGAGGCAGAGAAAAATAAACTTCAAAAGATAATTTACACTGAACTTTATAAACTTAATACTAAAGAAGAAGCAATACTCGATTACTTCCAGAAATCAATTTCAACTGATAAATATAAAATGTATTTAGGAATGGCCTTCAAGTTTTCCATTCAATATAACAAGGGTGAAAATCCTTATATCACTACGTTTATTCACTTAGCCCAATTATATATCGCTGATATGTGTTATGAATACCTATGGCGACTTGAACACCAGCAGAAATAATCCCTTTTTATAACTGATTTTATAACGGAAACCAAGTTATTGTTAAAATAACCCAATTTCCATTATTTATTTTACATGATCATTGCATTTACTGCACTGATTAATGCTTTAATTGCAGCAACGGTGATATCATTATCTTCGCCGACTCCGATAAATTTGCTTCCAGAAGATCGTGTCATTTCAACGTATGTGACTGCAAGAGATTTTGACCCTTCAGTCTTAGCATGTCCAACATAGTTTTCAATTTCCATGTCAGACATATTAACAAGATTTTGAATTGCCATTTTACTTGCATCTAGAGATCCATTACCGACGCCTTTAACGATGTGTTCTTCACCATAATAATTAAGTTTCAATTCACAAGAAACTTCGTGCTCACAGGTTGATATACTATATGACACAAATCCAATGGGATGAGAGGTATTGACATATTTTTTGCAAAATATTGCTTTAATCTCCTCCGGTGATAACTCTATACCCTGTTTATCAGTTTCAGATTGTATCGATTTCGATATTATTGGCTGCATTGACTTAGGTACCATGTATCCAAAATTTTGTTCTAAGATATACGCTACTCCACCCTTTCCAGATTGGCTATTAATTCTAATAATGCCTTCATATGTTCTCCCAATATCTTTTGGGTCTATTGGCAAATATGGAACCTCCCAGTATGGGTCGTCTGACTTTTCCATGTATTTCAATCCTTTGTTAATTGCATCTTGGTGTGAACCTGAAAAAGCAGTAAATACGAGTGATCCTGCATAGGGATGTCGTTCACTCACTGGTAATTTATTAATCGATTCAACCATCTCTTTAATTTTATTAATATTATTTATTTTTAGTCCTGGATTAATGCCATGAGTCATCATATTGATCGCCAGTGTTATCAAATCAACATTTCCAGTTCGTTCCCCATTCCCAAACAATGTTCCTTCAACGCGTTCTGCACCGGCAAGCAATGCTAGTTCAGTGGCTGCTACTGCACTTCCACGATCATTGTGTGCATGGACACTGAGTATAACAGATTCTCTGTTAGTCAAATATCGCCCCATCCATTCAATTTGATCAGCATAAACATTCGGAGTCGATATTTCGACAGTTGCTGGCAGGTTAATAATCATTTTGTTTTCTTTGTCTGGATTCCATTCTTTGATTACGGCATTGCAAATGTCTAGGGCATTATTAATTTCTGTTCCTGTAAAACTTTCTGGAGAGTATTCGAGGATTACCGGTGTGTTAAAAATCTGTTCACACTGTTTTATCCAACGCACACCATGAATGGCAATATCAATAATCTCGGACATGTTCTTTTGAAATACAATCTTTCTCTGATTGGTTGATGTTGAGTTATATAGATGGACAATCGGCTTATTAGCCCCCTTTATTGCTTCAAAGGTTCGTTTAATAAGTTCTTCCCTCGATTGAACCAACACTTGTATCGATACATCTTTTGGTATCAGGTTGTGGTCAATAATATATCTCATAAAATCAAACTCGATTTGAGATGCAGACGGGAATCCGACTTCGATCTCTTTGAATCCAATTTCAATCAGCATATTAAAATATTTTATTTTTTCTTCTAAAGTCATTGGAGTTATTAATGCCTGATTACCATCCCTAAGATCAACACTACACCATATTGGGTGAAATTGAATCTCTTTATCTGGCCATTTCCTGTCTGGTAGGCTCACAGTTTCATATTTTTTGTATTTTCCATTTATTATATTCATTTGATTCCTCCCTTTAATAATTATAACGCATAACCAGTTCTATTGAACGGTAATAAAATAATAATAGTGTTTGGGGTATAAGTAATATTCGCCTAAACGGCGAGTAAGTTTAAGGATAATAGATTGATTATAAGCTGATGACTGTGTTTATCCATAATAAACTTATTCTAACGACTTATTTAAATATGTCAATACTTCTATTTTTTGCTTAACAAACGGGGCTTATTATTTTTGATTACATCAATCAATTTTTCTATCTGCTCAGTATTAGATCGAAGCATCTTCAAATCGTTCGATATCGTTTTCATCTCACTAATACTGTTTTTTGATAATGATTGTAAGTTACTTAACTCTTGATTTGTTTTAGATAGCACATCATTAAAACCATCAGCGTTTCCAATCGATATCACATTCTTCATTTCTGAAAATTTATTCTGAAACTCAAGAATGATATTAAAGGACTGGTTTATTTTCTTATCGATGAAACTGATAGACTCATTCAAGGTAGAAAATAATCGATCCACTTTCCCTACAAAGAGAACGCTGATATTAATTTCCTCAGAAATAACAGTTAAGGAATCAACTGTTTCATTTGTATTCGACTTAATCTCTTTTACTAATTTTTCTATTTCAATCGTCGCATCAGCTGACCGTTTTGCTAGCTTTCTTACCTCATCAGCAACAACAGAGAATCCCTTCCCAGCTTCACCAGCTCTCGCAGCTTCTATTGCGGCATTTAACGCTAGCAGATTTGTCTGAGAAGCAATTTCATTAATAAGATTCGTTGTATCTCCAATTTTATCAGAGTTATGTTTTAAATTATTTGTCTTTGTATAGTATATCTTAATACCTTCAGCTAGTGTTTTTATCGAGTGCCCTGCTTTGGATACTAATTCAATTCCATCACCGATTTCTTTCATAATACCCGTTGAAACAGAAACAACTTCAGTTGATTGAGCATTAAGCGCTTCTAGATAATTGCTATTATTTGTAAATTCACTCAGTAGGCTGTCGTTCTGGTCATTTAATTGTTTATTACTATTTAGTAAGTTTTTAATCGTTTCAAAAAATAATTTATTTGATGAAGTTCCAGTCTCAATATTTTGAATTGTATTCATAATTGGAGTATCTAAATCTTTGAAACTTCTTTTTGATATCTGTAATTTATTCTGCATATCCTCACAATACCCAACTATATCCTGAATAATAGACTCAGTATTTTTTATCACATCTGATGTTTTTTTCCGTTCTTCATCAAAAAGGTTAAAGACAGGAATGATTAGATCTTCGCATGCTCCTCTATGGTTAGTTGCCACTGCATTTATAAACTGATTAATAATGCTACCGAAAACATTCTTCACCCATAAAAATAAAAGTAGACCTAAGATGTATCCTACAATAGTAGATGCAACTAAAAAGTATAAAAAGACACTCAGCTTCCAGGAAACAAACAAAGCTACTATTATCGGATTGATAAATCCAATCAATATTCCGATTAGTGAAAAATACAGTTTTAAATATTTAAGATTATTACTATTATTCAAAAAAAATCCCCTCTTTTTTATTATATTTTACCTTCATAGAAGCGAATAAGAAACAGTTTATATATATATTTATTGTCATTAATACTTATCTATATTAGAATTTTAATTAATTAATATTTTTTAAGGAGTACATATGACAAAAAAAGATGAGATTCGAGCCATAATTAAAACAAATAAGGGAACCATAAAACTTAAATTATTTGCTAATGAAACACCTCTTACAGCTGGAAATTTTATTAATCTTGCCAATAGAGGATTCTATAATAATTTAAAATTCCATCGTGTAATCAACGATTTTATGATACAAGGTGGATGTCCTTCTGGAACTGGAACAGGTGGCCCTGGATATAGTTTTTCAGATGAATTTAATAAGGACCTTAAACACGACAAACCAGGTATATTATCAATGGCAAACTCTGGTCCGAATAGTAATGGTAGCCAATTCTTTATTACCCATAATGAAACTCCATGGTTAAACAATCACCATACAGTATTTGGTCAAGTTTTAGGAGATAAGGATCAATCAGTGGTTAATAGTATTGAACAAGACGATGTGATTGAATCAATTACAATTCAAGGTAATACTGATTCTTTGTTGAAAGAGATTCAGTCTTCTATAGATTCATGGAATGAAATTTTAGATAAACAAACAAATTAAAGATTAATCTAAAAAAATATCTATTCAGAAGAAACGATTTTTTGGAGAATGTTATAGAATTTTTCATCCTCAAAGGAATTCTTTGACACAAAATAATGCGCGCCTGAATCTATTGCAGAATCAACAGTAGATTGATTGTCTTTAGCTGAAAACACAATTATTTTTATTTTCGGATTCATCATTGCGATTCTAAGGATTAAAGAAATCCCATCCATGTCAGGTAGTACAATGCTTAGAATAATAATATCTATTCTATTAGTACAATTACTAAGGTAGTCTAGTGCATCTGAACCAGTATTGGCGATACCTTCAATTTTACAACCAATGCATTCAAGCTTCGCTTTTAAAAAATTAGACGTTAATTTTGAATCTTCAACGACATAAACATTTAATGATTTCTGTTCTTTGATCATTGCTTGTAATGCATGTTGCTTATTTGGATTTACTTGGCACATTTTATTAAGGATTGCGAATACTTGATCATTTTTAAAGGGTTTTAATAAGAAATGATTAGCTCCCATTTGTAGTGATTCTTTCAAGCTTTCTGTTTTTCTTACAGCAGTTACCATTACTATTTGAAATTTACTATTAATACGTTTAATCTTAGGGATTAAATCAATTCCGTTAACGTCTGGCATCATAATATCAAGTGTTATAAAATCTATTTCGTCCTTAAATTTATTAATTAACTCTAGGGACTCCTCACCTTTTATCGAAGCACCAATTACTTTTCCACCAAAGGATTCAACTAATCGTTTCATTGTCATTAAAAACGGAACTGAATCATCAATAATAAAAAATGAATACTTTGTACCGTTCTTTTTTAATGGTAACTTGTATATACACTCTGGCATTATAAATAATCCCCCTAAAGTAAGAACTCACTATATCGTTGTATAATTATGTTATACCCAAAGATATAATTCTAAAACATAAATTAAAAATGGTGTTTAATTATTCAATAGTTGAATCCCCATGTATCCCCCGGGGAAGGGGGATTTTTAATCATGATTTTTGATCGAATATGGGGTTTGCTAATTGCAGAAAAGGGAAAAGACCTAGAAGGTAAAACTGCAATTTTGCAATTTGAAATATAGTGTTACGTGAATATTAGTCACTTTTGTTAAATCGTCAACTCGGGAAATATTTATTAAAATTTTTGAGGATAAAAAAAACAGGTAATACCTAGGGCATTACCTGTTGAGACGTACTACCATTCATCTGCTTTTTGTTGCTGTTGAATTCTCTTTAATGCTGCTTTTTGTGTTTTTTTCTTTGATTCAGACGGTTTCTCATAGTGTTCACGTTTTTTTACTTCCATAAGAATGCCTTCATCTTTTACCGCTTTTTTAAACCTTCTTAAAACCCTATCAATCGGTTCATTCGGTCTTTTGTATGCTTCTGCCATTTATTACCTCCAATTATTATCTAATCGTTGTTAGTATTGTAAGCTATATTTTAATAATATGCGAGTATTATTATTTTAAAAAAACGACTTATTATTGTTAAAACTTATCAAAACATATAACTATTATGACTTGCAAGATAAATTGAAATATTACGTTTTATCTGTATAAAAAAAGCACCGCTAACGACGGTGCTTTTTTGTATTTAACATTTTAAAGTCTACTTAAAATCCGATACTAACTCCCACTCGATAGAAGATGCCTGATCTATCAAGTTTACTTAAATCAATTAAATTAGCGACAGACGGGTTGTTGTCTTTTAATACCTTCTCAATATCAAGTATTTTAAAGAAATAACCACCCTGAACAAACACATCTACCATTGGGATAATATTTTGTTTATAACTACCAAAAAGACCTAAATAGATATTACCGATAATAGAGGTTGATTGTCCTAATAAATCTACCGTGTTCCAGTCTATTAATAAAGAACCACCTGCATTAACTCCAGCGATATCAAGTGGGAATTTTGTTTGTAATTCAACTGCTAGAGTCTTAAATTTAGCATTACCTGCTGAAAATGTTGTATCCCCAATTTTAATTGATGGTAAACTAATTGTTTCTTCGCCAAGTCCTGTTAAATAAATGCTTGTAGGTATAAATGGAATAAGTGGAAGATCAAACCCAACACCTAATCCATTTCCTTTTGCGTAACCAGTGTAAACTCCCTCTACTTTAAATATTGCAAATGACGGTATACTGATACTTACGACTAATGCTGCTATTAATGCTACTTTTCTTAACTTCATACTGAACCTCCTTTTTTTTATAAAGTTTATCCTCTATAAATTATGATTATTTTATCATAATGAATTCGATTGTAAAGCAAAGATAAGTTAATTTTTCTTAATAATTAACGTCAATATCTATATGCATATTATTTTAGAAGGTAAGTATAGACATAGACTATATTTTATAGTATTATGTGCACAGTAAGTGTGTATTATGCACATAATTTTTTTTAAGGAGTAAGATATGGCTACAGGAACAGTAAAATGGTTTAATTCTTCGAAAGGGTATGGCTTCATTAGTCCAGATGATGGTTCTAACGATCTTTTCGTACACCATTCATCCATCGACATGGAAGGTTACCGATCACTAACAGAAGGACAAAAAGTTAATTACGAAGTTGGGGAAGGACAAAAAGGACCAGCTGCTATAAAAGTAACTGCTGCGTAACAAACAAAAAAATCTCAGTTAAATGACAATTGTTGAACCTGTAATAAGACCTCCGTCTGAAGCACGTAGTTTTTTATTACAGGTTACAATTGGTTGCTCTTCAAATCAGTGCACTTTTTGTGATGCTTATAAATCCAAAATATTTCAAGCAAAACCGATTCAAGAAATTGAAAATGATATTATAGAAGGAAGTCGATTATATCCAAATACTAGAAAAGTATTTTTAATGGATGGAGACGCACTCGTTCTATCAAATTCAAAACTATTGCCTATTCTCGAATTAATAATAAAGCATTTTCCCAAACTAACTAGGATTTCTTCTTACGCAAATGGAGATCAGATTTCAAAACGAAATATTGAAGAATTGACTGCCCTTTCTCAACACAAATTAACACTATTCTATATTGGCCTTGAAAGTGGAAGCCAACAAATTCTTGATAATTGTAAAAAGAGGTCTAGTGTTGAAGATATGATATCTGCTGTAAATAAATCAACTTTATGTAATATTAAATCATCTGTAATAGTATTGCTTGGATTAGGAGGGAAAAGCAGATCCTATTTACATGTAAAAGAAACCATTAAAGCCATAAATAAAATGCAACCACGATACCTTTCCTTCTTGTCTCTTATGATTGTTCCAGGAACTGATCTTTACCGTCTAACGTTAGAAGGCAATTTTAATCAATTAAGTCCAATTGAAACATTAATGGAATCTCATAATATTATCGAAGGATTAGATCTAAATAAAACAATATTTCGCTCTAATCACGCCTCAAACTATCTTCCATTAGAAGGCTGCCTTCCAGAAGATAAAAATAGATTACTAAAAGAGTTAGAATCAACTATGCAGGGGATAACAAAGATTAAGCCAGAATATTTGAGAGGATTATAGGTTTTTCTTCGTTTATGCATGTTTCAGGTGATTATTAATAAAAATTATACTATAATAACATTAAGAGAAGAAATCCTAGGAGGTAATTATGATAAACAAAAAAATGGAGCAAGCTATCAACAACCAAATAAATGCAGAGTTTTATTCAGCATACTTGTATCTTGCTATGGCAGCTGATTTTGAGTCTATTAACCTCAAGGGATTTGCTCAATGGATGCGAACACAAGCGATGGAAGAAATGACTCATGGGAAGAAATTTTATGACTTTTTGATGAACCGTGGAGGAAAAGTTGTACTTGCTGATATTAAAGCACCTCCAAAAAGCTGGAAAACACCATTAGTTGCATTTCAAGATGCTTATAAACATGAAGAAAAAGTAACCAGCCTTATCAACGAACTTGTAGATTTATCAATAGAAATTAAGGATTATGCAACAAATGCATTCTTGCAATGGTTTGTTAATGAACAAGTTGAAGAAGAAAGCTCACTTAATGATATAATTCATAGCATGCAACTTCTAGATAAAAACACAGCCGGGCTCTATCAATTTGACAAAGAACTTGGTTTACGACTATTTGTTCCTCCACTCGGAGTTACTATTTAGCTGAAAAGCAATATTCTTGTTTTTTTAGTCTATAAAAAAGATACTTTGGTTTATCAATA
>MFRH01000071.1 GCA_001783275.1 Candidatus Margulisbacteria bacterium GWF2_35_9 | reverse complement strand
TTAACGGACGAGCATGAGAAGTACCTAACAGGTATTTTCCTTCATAAATCGCTCTGGCTTTTAAAACTGGCAATATGTATTCTGCGGCATATTCTTCCTGTAAATCTGCAATAATTAGTTTAGATGCCCCACTTGCAATGGCTTTTTCTTCAAGACCGTCAAGCTCATCACCTGTCTGTCCTAAATTGGCAGCAAAAGCAATCACTTCGCAGTCATAATTTTCCTTCAACCATGGAATAATAATCGAGGTATCGAGACCTCCAGAATAGGCAAGAACTACCTTTTTACGCATTTTTATAGATTGTCATTGTTCGTCCGCTACCAACAGATATTATTGATACCGGAATGCCAGCAATATTTTCTATCTCTTTAATATACTCTTTTGCTGCTTTTGGTAAATCCTCATATTTTTTAATACCCGTAATATCTTCTTTCCATCCGGGTAATGTTTTGTATACGGGTTTAACACTCCCAAGCTGTCTAATATTTCCTGGGAAGTTACTTGTCTTTTTACCGTCAAGCAGATACTGTGTACATACTTTTATTTCATCTAGCCCGCTTAATACGTCCATCTTTGTTATTGCTAAAGAAGTTAAACTATTGATATTTACTGAATACTTTAGTATTACTCCATCTAACCATCCACATCTACGAGGACGACCTGTTGTGGTTCCGAACTCGCACCCTTTTGATCTTAACATTTCACCTAATTCATCATCCAACTCAGTCGGAAATGGGCCTTCTCCTACACGGGTAATATATGCCTTGGCAACACCAATAATATCGTCGATCATTTTAGGACCTAATCCACTGCCAGTACAAGCACCACCTGCTGTTGGACTTGAACTCGTTACAAAAGGATATGTACCAAAATCGATGTCTAGCATTGTCCCTTGAGCGCCTTCAAGTAGAATTTTCTTACCCTGAGCATAGTATTCATGCAATGCCGCAATTGTATCCATTAAGTATGGCTTCAACTCTTGACCATATTTATAGTATTCGTCAATTACATTTTCGATATCTTCATCTGTGACATCAAGAATTTCCTTCCAATTTCTATTCTTAATCATTTTACCTAATATATCTTTATCTAGAAGATCAATTGCCCTTATTCCAAGACGACTGACTTTATCTGTATATGCCGGACCAATCCCTCTGACGGTTGTTCCTATCTTATTATCTTTAGAACGGCTGTCTTCCTGACGTTTATCAAGCATTGTATGGAATGGTAATATAACATGAGCGTTATAGCTGATTTTTAAATTACTAACTGCAAATCCTTTGTCTTTAAGTTTATTAATTTCATCAAGTAATACAGGAGGAGAAATAACAACTCCATTACCAATAATACATTTCACATCTTCATAGAGTATTCCTGAAGGGATCATATGAAACTTAAACGTTTCACCGTCTACAACAATTGTATGACCCGCATTATTCCCACCTTGATAACGAACGACTGCGTCCATTTGACTACTGAGAATGTCAGTAATTTTTCCTTTACCTTCATCTCCCCATTGTGCTCCTACAAGTACCTTAACAGCCATAAATAATAACCTTTCTAGTCAAAAAAAAACCCCACCATGCCGTGTGTTCATTAATGCTCTGAACCTGAATATATCAGAGTGGGTTCCGGAAGTTCCGGATAGTAGTCAGTCAGACATGACCGCAGCCACATCTGAACAAAACTCCCAATATTTTAATGTTGGCTCATCTCTCAATGAACATCACGTACATGGTCGGGTAACCGACAAATAATGTACTATCAATATATCACTTTTTCTAAATAGTGGCAATCAAAGACAATAATATTCAAATGAAATTATATAATGGATTTATCGTCTTGAACCTGTCTGATTATGACCTGCTTTTGAAGTCTTATCGTTTGTAAATAATTAATGTAAAAATCATTAAATAATGAGTTTAACTCCCGTTTGAATATTTCAGCATCCTTCACACTATTATCTAGAATAAACACCTGAAAACTCTCGAGCATACCTGTTGTTTTAACAACTAAAAAATTATTTACACTATGACCGCTGACTGCTGCAACTTTTAAATTATCAATTATCAAATTTTTAATCGCATTATCTGGTATTTTAGACAGTACTTCATCTGGAATTTCCTTCTTTATTAACTCAAACATGTTATACAAATCTCTGGCTAATCGATCGAAACTATTGAACACTTCAAAACTGAATTTTTTAATCAAAATCTCTATTAAATTTTTAAGATTATCCTCATCCAGACTTTTAAATAAGTTTTCATTCATCTTAATTCCCAGTGGAACAAGAATTGAACTAAGTTTTATTATAATAATTTTATATTGATCATAAATATAAACGCAATCTTCATCCACTAATCCAAATCTCTCTTTAAACACTTGATTAACTTTATCAGCGATTAGGTTAAATGTTTTATTTATATCCATGATTTACACATGAGGATTCGTGGTTTTTTTATCAGTCTTATTTTGCACTTGCTTCAATAATTCATCAGAACAGATAACCCCGGCAACAATTTGTTCATCTTTTGAGAATTTATTATCTTTATCTTTATCTCTTTTTTTCTTTCTAAATACTGCTAAAAGAAAAGCAGCCGCAGTCCCTAATGTTGAAAGGCTTTCACCTTTTGCACCACTGGATTTACTAATATTCGAACTCTTATTTACATTTCTTATTTCCATGCTTCTATTTTATGCGGATTTTTTTTTATTTACAATAGTAGATACTTCGAACGTCTTAATGGACATGCACTACAAATGATATAGACGATATATCACCCATACTGCTAGAAAAAAAATAAAATAGACTATATTTGGAGACCACGCACTTAAAACTGGAGAAAGTTTACCTGCAATCCCGAATGCTCTAAAAAAAGCAGTTAGTACATAAAAAAAGCTAACCGAACCAACGGCTAGAATTATTGATAAAACAACACCCCATATATGCTTCGATGACTTAACAATAATAAAGATCAAAATAATCCCAATAAAAGCAAAAATTAGATTTGAGTAAGGCGTCGCATATTTTAAATAATATTCAACTTTCAATTTTTTAGAATCCAGCCCTGCCGCGTCAACTGCTTTTATTCTTTTTGCTAATTCGTTTGAACTCATTTCCTTAGTATTCTTAACTTTTTCATAGACCATATTTATGTCATATTCTACTTTTATCTGTAACGTATCGAATAATGCTTCAAAATCGAAATACCCATCACTATTATAACGATGGATTTTCCCATCACTGAGAGTCCAGGAGTTTCCATCCCATCTCGCACGTTTTGCAAGAATTACCTGAGGCTGCTTATTATCCAGTTCGTAAACCATGACATCTTCCATCAAATTTTTATCTTTTTCAATTTTTCGTATATAAAAATACCGATTTCCCACATCTCTGAAAAAAATATTTTCGTCTATCAACGGAATGCTCTCCTTGAGTAACACCCGGTGATACAACGTGTTCGACTTATAATTAGTCATCGGTACAAAATATTCGCTCAATATAAATGCTGATGCTGTAACAAAAACAGCAAACACAATTATAGGAGCAAAAACACGTTCATACTTGATCCCACAAGTCCAAAGGACTACCATCTCGTTGTCGAGAATAGATTTTAAAATTACGAGCATTACAGAGAATAAACAAGCATAAGGCAATATAATGACAACTACAATGGGTACCTTATATAACAATAATTTAAGGACAATACCGAATGGAACCCCACGGTTTATTACCTGCTCAAAAAGTGAGTACATGAAGTCAATTAAACCAAGGACAATGAATGCTGATACTAATACAAAAAAAGGGAAAGATAACTCCTTAAGATAGTATCGATCCATTATCTTAATAGGATTTCTCAACATATTCTACTTATCGCTATCCCGGTGGCCAAGAATGTGAACGTTTGGCCAACATATGAAAATGGATATGATCGACTTCTTGCCCACCATCATTCCCGCAATTATTGACTATTCTAAAACCACTTTCATCAAGATTATATTCCTTCGCAATTTTCTTTATCGCCTTCATAATATTAATCAGTTTCTCGTCTGGAACATCTAATATATTCCGATAGTGTTCCTTCGTAATAATTAATATATGGAACGGTGAGACTGAGTTAATATCTTTAAAAGCAAGAATCAGATCATCTTCGTATACAACCGACGATGATATTTCTTTGGCTGCTATTTTGCAAAACAGGCAATCAGTCACGAATAAAGTCTCCATCCTGATAATTGTCTTTTTCATATGACAAACAACAAATTAATCGGCCACAACAACCAGAAAGTTTTGGAATATTAATTGCAAGGCCTTGTTCCTTTGCCATTTTAATAGTAACCGATGCACCCCGTTTATCCCAACTGGCACAACATAATGACTTTCCACAACTACCCATTCCACCAAATATTTTTGCTTCCCCGCGACTACCAACTTCTCTAAACTCTATTTTTGCATTCAGCTGGTTGCTTAACTCATTAACTAACGGGTGCATACTCAATTTTTTCTTGTGTTGTTTTTTGCTATTATCTCCATCGTTAAACTTATAGTAAATGATATATCTTGATCCATCAAATATTTTCTCAACCTTAAAAAACTTTACAGGATAATGATATTCACTATTCTTTCTGATACATTCTATAAATACTTCCTGTTCCTCATGAGATAATTTTTCATAATTTGCGATATCTGCCTCTGTCGCTAATCGATTAACTCTTTTAACAATTAAATCCTGTTTGTCTTTATTAATATTTGGTTGTTCAGTCCTTAAAGATATCACTCCAAATTCCTGCCCACGACTTGTTTCAACCACTACTTTATCATTCAATTTGACTGGTATGCTCACTTTCTGAATAGAATAGACGTAGTCAATTGACCTGAATTTTACACCAAAATAAACAGATCCTGTTTTTTTATTTGGCTGATCTTTGCTAATTTCATTCATCATAGGTAATCCTTTATTTCTAGTGCTAACAATAATAAGTTTGTTGTTGCATTAACTGGCCGATCCAAGTATTTTCGATGTTTTCTGACACTTTTTATCATAGCTAAATACTTATCTTCGCCAGCTATTCGATACTTGTTAAAAAAACAATCAATTAATTCCTCAAATCTTTGCTGACAAAGAATCCGATCTATTTTTTCTTTGTCAATTTGGAAAATAATCTCAGTTATATTCTTATTCTCTACAAAATTCAGGAATTTGTCTACCGATATATCTGAAAATAAAATGCTACTATAATCCATTTTTGACGTATTCCCAAATATTATAACTTGCGATCGTGAGATGATTGTCGGCAACAATAAATACTGATTTGGTGTATCTAAAATAAAGATAACATTTTTTGGAGACTCTTCTAATGTTTTTAGAAGACTGTTGGATGCTGATGCTGTTAATTGATGTGCATCACAAATGTAAACGATTTGCCAACCATTATAGCCTCCATATGATACATCCCGTTTAAGTTGGCGAATATCATCCATTTTAACTGATGATTGATTCGTTTCATCCATAATATTTAATGATAGAAAACCATAAAATTTCTCTTCATCGATCATTTTACAAACTGCACATACATTACAGGGTTTATTTTCTTTACTTTTACAATTAAGATACTTAGCGATGAATTTTGCTGCTGTTTTTTTCTGTTCTCGATTCTGTCCAACAAAAATATAACTGGTTACAAATCGATTTGTTTGAAAAAGCTGCTTTAGCTTATGCTTCATTTGTCCTTGGATTTCAGTATCAGTTGCTACTATTCCCATAAGGCTACCTAAGTATTTTTTTTTCGGTGATTATTGATCTTATTATATCTTGAATATCGACGATCGATTTCACAGTCGTATCTATCACGACCATTCTATCTGGATTATTCTTAGCGATTTCATGATATTTCTTTCTTATTTTATCATGGAAGCTCTTTTTCTCTTTTTCAAATCGGTCTGCAAAGTTTCGTGTCGCTCTTTTAATTCCTATTTTGTAATCAACATCTAACATAAAAGTCAAATCTGGAACAACTGAATATGAAGAAAATTCATTTAACGTGACTATCAACTCTTCAGAAAAATCTCGTCCTCCTACTTGGTATGCGACGGTGGAATCCGTATATCTGTCACAAAGCACAATTTTCCCCATAGCTAATGAGGGAAGAATCACTTCCTGTACATGTTGTGCTCTATCTGCAAGAAATAATAACAACTCCGTTCTTGTTTGTATCGGTGGCAAGTCTGGATTTAGTAATATCTCTCTTATGGAGCAACCGACTCCAGTTCCTCCAGGTTCACGAGTAGAAACAACACTATAACCCATTTCTGACAAATAACTGTCCAGTTGATTAATTTGGGTTGTTTTCCCACTTCCTTCAGGACCTTCAAATGTAATGAACATACCGTTATTAGTTTTGTCCATCTTGCGTACCCTCATTATTTCTTTTTATTTTATTTCGTAAGGTATTTCCCATTTTAAATCCGATATAATTAGACGCCTCAATCTTTATTGGCTTATGGGTTATTGGATCACGTCCTTCCCTAGCAGCTTTTTTTCGTGGTTCAAATGTCCCAAAACCGACAATACGAACTTTTTTATCCTTTGCCAATTCCTTGCTTATTTCATAAAACATGGCTTCAACCACTTTCTGAACATTACCTTTTGTAATATCGACTTGTTCAGTCACAATATCAATTAATTTCTTTTTATTCATTACTGTTTTTCCCTTTTAAATTATTGCGCCCCTCATAGGCATGACTTAATGTCATTTCATCTGCCCATTCTAGGTCACTTCCAACAGGTATTCCATAAGCAATTTGAGATAAATGCATTCCTAATGGTGACAAAAGTTTTGTCATATACATTGTGGTTGTCTCTCCTTCTATCGAAGGATTCAAAGCAAAAATAATTTCTTTAATAGTATCATTCTTTAATCGACCCAGTAGTTCTTTAATTCTCAACTGCTCAGGTCCAATTCCATCCAAGGGAGAAATAACTCCACCTAATACATGATATGTCCCTTTAAACTTACCCATTTTTTCCATAGCTAGCACATCTTTGGAATCGCAAACTATACAAATGGTTGTTTTATCTCTTTTTTCACTGGAACATATACTACATAAGTCTTCCTTGTATGTAATGTGAAAACAGTTAGTACAAAAACGAACGTTATCCTGCAAGTCTTTTATCGAATTTATAAATGCACCTATTTCCGAATCGCCAAGACTTAAAAGATAAAAAGCCAAACGCTGAGCTGTCTTATAGCCGATACCCGGCATTTTAGAAAACTCTTTAATCGTATTTTTTAGAGGATCCGTATTACTCAATTTTTACTCTCTTTTTACATTCCAGGTATATTTAAACTGCTTAAATCCACTTTTCCTAATGATTTATTTTTTGCTTCCGTCATAGCTTTATTTATTGTTTCTCTCATTATCATAGGAAGTTTTTTAACATCTACATCTTCTTTAATTTTAACATCTAAAATTTTCATCTCACCATTGCATTTTATTGTGACTTCGTTATTTTTTGATGAAACTTCAACTTCAATTTTTTTCAGTTCCTTCATTTGTTTTTTTAACTCACCAATTTGCTTCATCATATTTCCCATATTACCTAACATATAATTCCTCCTTGTAATTAAATTATTTTTTTAGTATTTATCAAGTTGTTATTCATTTATAAAAACGAATAAATAAGCCTAAATAAGTATATATTACCGAAGATTTTTTGACAAAAGAAACTTTTCTAAACCGATTCTTTTGTTCGAATGTTTTCTAGCAACATTGAGAATCTGTTTAGAATAATATTGGGTTCAACGATTTTTTTAGGTTCAACATTAAACACATTACAAAATACCGTTTTCATACTTGTCCCAACTTTTGTTTTTTGGTATTGAATGACAATTGGACGTCTTGTTTGGATTGATTCCTTCACCGTTATTCCGTCCTCTAGAATATATCCATAACTCTTCAATTCATAATTTAAAAACTTTTGAGCTGCCATTGAAATCTTTTTGTAAACAAGGTCTCCCTCATTAGAACTACTAACCCTATTCACGACAACACTTATATTATCATTACTTTTTTTTGATCTAATAACTTTAATTATGGCATATGCATCCGATAAAGCCGTTAAATCTGGCGTTGTAACAATTATTGCTTTATCGGCAATAGAAATAAATTTCAATACATTATGAGAAATACCTGCCTCAGTGTCGATAACAATAACATCATAATCTTTTTCTAATTGACTCAGTTTTTCAACCAACTGATGTCTTTTTTGATGAGATATGTTAGATAATTTAAAAATACCAGATGCTCCAGGAATAATATGAATACCACCAGGGCCTTCAATTACAACTTCTTCAATAGTCTTCTTGTCATTTATTACGTCCATCAAATCAGATTCGGGGTAAATTCCAGTCATGATATGAACATTTGCAAGACCTAAATCTGCATCCAAAACAAGCGTTTTCTTCCCAAGAGAAGCAGATTCAATTGCCAAATTTATTGAAAACAACGTTTTTCCAACGCCACCCTTACCACTTGCGACAGTAATTACTTCTGCCTTTTTCTTATTTGGCTTTGACTCTTCGTTATTTTTTATTGACCCGTCAGTAGAGAACATAAACATAGGTATATTTTATATTATTTTTCTTAAAACAACAAGTCGAAAGCTCAAAAAACAGTTGGTATTTTTGTGTTTTTTGATTTATACTCTATCGCAAATAACTTAATTTATAATGATGGATTATACTGAACTGTGAGTCAATAATAAATATGAATGTAATAATACGAAAAGCGATATTAGATGATAGCCAGTCCATACAGAAATTAATTCAGTCCTATGCATCTAAAGGGAAGATGTTAGCTCGGTCGTTGCATCACATCTTTGAACACATTCGAGATTTTTATGTTGCGGCAACAGAAACAGGTGAAATTGTCGGGACATGTGCATTTAAAGTATCTCAGCGCGAATTGGCAGAAGCTAAATCCTTAGCAGTATCTGAAGAATATCAACACAAAGGATTAGCAACTGATCTTTTGAATGCTGGCATTGAAGACATCAAACTCTTGGGAATATCAAAATTATTTTGCTTAACTTATGTTCCAGAATTTTTCGAGAAGAATGGATTTCATCGAATTAAAAAAGAAGATTTACCACATAAAATCTGGACAGAATGTATAAACTGCCCTTCATTTCCAGATTGCGATGAAATAGCAATGATTAGAGATATTAGTTAAAACTCGTCGAAGTCTAGATTATCCAAATCTAGATCATCACCTAGCAAATCATCATCATCCTTTGCTGAACCAATTGAACTGACCGATTTTGTCACAGACATAAATTCTCCGACACTACTCCCTCCATGTCCTTCGCCCATAATTTCAATCAGATGACTAATCGTTTTATCAAAAGGGGTATATTCATGAGTGCCCTGAATTAAGAATTGATTCACGCGGTCTATCTTGTCTAATGCCCAATCTATCTTTGGATTACTTCCTCGAACATAGGCGCCGATATTGATAAGATCCTCTGCTTCATTGTATCTTGCTAAAACTTCTCGCAAAAGTCCAGCTGCCTTTTTATGAGTTTCCTTATTGATATTAGAAAATAATCTACTGACACTAAAATTTACATCTACACATGGGAAATGGTTTTTTGCAGCCAAATCTCTACTTAAGACGATGTGCCCATCTAATATTCCCCTTGCAGTATCTGCTACAGGCTCATCCATATCGCCACCTTCCACAAGTATGGTATAAATAGCCGTAATAGTACCATTAACACTTGTTCCCGTTCGTTCCATCAATTTTGGCATAAGTGCAAATACAGATGGAGGATATCCTTTTGTGGTTGGGGGTTCACCAGTGGCTAGGCCGACTTCTCTCTGAGCCATCGCATATCTCGTTGTACTATCCATCATAAACAGAACATCTCTACCCTGGTCTCTAAAGTACTCTGCAATTGCAGTACCCACAAGGGCTCCTTTTAGTCGAATCAACGGCGGTTTATCTGAAGTCGCTACGACAACAACCGATCTCTTTAATCCCTCTTCGCCCAATGATTCCTCGATAAAATCCCTCACCTCTCGGCCTCGCTCTCCAATTAAAGCAATAACCGATACTTCTGCTTCAGATTGTCTAGCTAACTGGCCCATTAAAGTTGATTTTCCAACACCCGATCCGGCAAAGATACCAATACGCTGACCTCTACCCAAAGTAAGCAGTCCATCCAATACTCTGACTCCTACCTCCAAAACTTTAGTTATTCTTGGTCGTTGAACTGGATCCGGTGGCTCATTATCTAGGGGATAACGAAGATCCGACTCAATGGGACCTTTCCCATCAATTGGTTCACCTAATCCATCGAGTACCCGTCCGAGCAAACACTCTCCAACGGTAACCATTAAGGGTCTTCCCGTAGCATGAACAAGATTTCCAGGACTGATACCTTCTAATGGGCCAAATGGCATTAAGAGAACGTTTTCTTTTTTAAAACCGACAACTTCGGATCTCACAACATTCTTTTTGCTTATTTCAATCAAACATACTTCCCCGACAGATACACCTTGAAGCTGAGCTTCAATTATTAATCCAACAACTTTTGTCACTTTGCCAATCACTTTACATAGCTGATCAGCATTTTGGATTGTTTTTATATAGGGGGAAAAATCTAAAACGGGGATGTTTTTCTCAGTTTTCAATTACAAATCACCCATTAGGTCTTCATCTTCCGCTTCGTCATCGTCAAACAACTCATTTTCATCATCATCATCCGTTAAAAAACTTAACTCTTCCTTACCATCACTACTATCACTAACCGAACCAAACAAATCTTCATCGTCTTCATCCGTTATAATGGTGGTTGATTGTTCTTTCATGACTGGATCTTCAACACTATTATGCTGATGAGCTTTATTCTCATAAGTGCTATTTAGTAATTCCATAATGCTAATCATTTTTGTCTCGAACGTAGCATCTATTAAGCCATAATCCGTTTCAATTTTACAACCACCCTCATGGATGGAGTTGTCCTGTCCAATATCTAAGTTATTAATACCACCAATTTCTTTTATCAAGCGATCTTTGTTATCTATAATAAATCCTGCATGTTTCGGATTAACTGTAATTTTTACTTTATATATATCATTCATCTTCTTTAGTGCATCCCGAATTACTGCTAAGCTCATCTCCTGATTTATAGAAATTTCGTTTGAAATTACTTTTTTTACGATCTCTTCGACAACATTAAGAATTGCTGGTTCAGCTTTTTCAAAAATCTCAGCTTTATAGGTATTAAGCTCCTCCATTTTTTCAAAAAGACTTTTCGTATGCTTAATATATTCAGCTTTGATTAAATCAAATTCCTGTTGCCCCTTGGCATGACCTTTCGCATATCCATCATCATAACCTTTTTTCATTCCTGAATCGAAACCCTCTTTATGTCCAAGATCAGCAGACCTTTTTTTTACAGCATTAATCTCGTCCATTGCTTGATTCTTTTCTCTCTCAAAATTTTGAAGACTCTTCTGTAATTGGTCTTGTTCTAATTGCAATCTGTTTTGAAGGGCCTCAACATCACCCATCATTTCTTTTTTTAGAACCGACAATTCTTTTTTAAGTTTTTCTCTTGGTATTTTTAGCTCTAGTTTAAATTGTCCATCGCTATCCTTGCGCTTGTTTATTTTCTCCTGCCCCTGGAAGGCAATCTGATCCTTTTTAATCACATTATTTTTCATACTATTCTATAGGCTTTGAACATTCTGATCGCAAACTACTCGCAAATTTTTTGCGAATTTCTTTTTCCATTTTCACAACAAAATTGGACTTATTCATATCCGCTGTTAATATTATGCTT
The DNA here is from genome assembly GCA_001783275.1 of Candidatus Margulisbacteria bacterium GWF2_35_9. Lineage (GTDB taxonomy): Bacteria > Margulisbacteria > Riflemargulisbacteria > GWF2-35-9 > GWF2-35-9 > GWF2-35-9. Next base: position 3,643 of record MFRH01000071.1, on the reverse strand, counting down.
CTAGCAGTCAGTTCTTGTTTAAGTTCTTTTTTTCTATTCTCATTAAAATAGTCCAATACTAAACTTCGAAAAATATTATTTTCCTTAATAATCAAGGGAATAATTAAATCTATAGGCGCATTTTCAAACAATTCTTCTTCGCTAATAGTAAGCCAGTTATATTTTTTTTCTTCTTGAACAGAAATTGGTTCTATTTCTGGCTCTTGGCCTATATCTTCTTCAGATAATTTTGGGTTCGCAGACTCAACCTTCGTAGTTGATGCAGATAGAATTTTCTTGTTCTGAATTATCTCCGTCAACACAAATGAATCAATATCTGGAGGCATTTGAACCTCATCAATAATCGGAAGAATTTCTAATTGGATTTTAGAAACAATCTCCTTAGGGAGTTTATTGAGAATAACTTCTGTTAACTCTGGCCCCATCATAGCAAAAACAATCCCTGCTTTTTCAATATTTGTAAATATCTCTTCCATTTCTTATTCCAACCACTCTATCAATTGATTAACAACAAGATCTTCATTATTTTTTAAGAATGCCCTAAACTTCTCAATTGAAAAATCCTCATCTACATTAGATTCATTTTCAATATCAACATCTTCTTCTAGAGACTGATCATAATCATCAAACTCTTCACTCTTCTTCCCAGTGTTTAAAAATCGAAAAATAAGGAAAATAAATACCATTGTAATTAACACAAAAGAATAAATAAATTTGAACATCATTGATATTTGATTTTTTTTCTCAACAGGTTTGCCGTCCCGTTCACCAGATGAAAAGACATTTTTTGCATGATCGGAATCAATATTAACAAAAGGTACTTGTTCTAGTACAATTCGATCTCGCCCCTTAATATAACCTGTTGTAGACGCAACCAAACTATATGTAGATGCTTTTAGCTGACTCGTTAACTTAATATTGCGATTATTTGAATCTAACAAGATTGCAATATCAATCTTGTTAACAATATAAGGAGAGCTCTCATTCTGTGACTCGACAAGTGATACATTTGTAAATACTAAAAAACTACCAAGTGGATAAAGTGTATCCAATACCTGCTTCGTCTTATCCGTAATCTCTACTTCATATTTATCCTTTAGCTGATTTTTAAATGTTAAAAGCATTTCCAGAGGCGACTTTGTTTCATCGTCCTGTGTCACCAACATATCAAATACCTGAGAGCTTTTTTTATCTACTATGGACGTTTTTATTTTATCACTTAGAATGATTCCGTCATTATTAATTACGGTTACATCTTGAGGACTTAAATCTTGAACTGAACTTGCCACTAAATGCATGATTCCTCTTATTTGCTTTTCCGACAATATTTTTTTAGGCTTCACATTTAATGCGACTGAGGCACTTCCTGGAATCGTTTCTCCAAATATTTTCTTTTCAGGCATCACAATTTGTACTCTTGAGCTTGCGATATTTTCCATATGAGAAATGACTCGGGACAGTTCACCGCTTACTGCTCGGACATATTGAATCCGGCGATCATATTCAGTTGCACCTAAACTCTGAGATTTATCAAAAATTTCAAAACCGACAATGCCTCCTTCAGGAAGCCCAAGCTGAGCCATTTTTATTCTCGCTTGATCTGCAAATTGTTTTGGGATCGAAATATCGACAATACGACCATTTTTTACAGATTTAAAGGGAATATTCTCAAAGCTTAAAGATTCTCTCATTTGTGCGGCATCCATTCCAGTTAACTGGGTAAAAACATCGATATACTTATAATTTTTACTCACATTTTGCTGTTTATCTTCTGAGGACTTTCCTCCTCTAATAAGAAATCCAACAATGATTAGCACAATTATAAAAACAACTGCGACACCAACTCCGATTTGAACTATTCGGTCTGTCATCAGCCTTGAAATTATGGACTGGATCATCGGTTGATTCTGCTGTTGATTGTTTACTGCTTCATTTGAAGTTTCTTCTACCATTCTAGTATTCTATTATACTTATTTCTTATGGTTTATACAGGCATTTGCATAATTTCTTTGAAGGTTTGCAATGCCTGATTAACCACCGTCAAAGCCAAACTGACAGACAAATTTGCTTTTTCAACCTCAATCATAACCTGATCAAGATCTGCTTTACCATTCACATAGTCCTTAATTAAGTTGTCTGCCTTTAACTCCTGCTGACTCACTTGATTTAAGCCATCGATTGCCTTATCTAATGATGCTTTAAAAAGATTTTCCTTAAGATTTAATTGTCCATCGACAACTGTTTTGACTGGAGTATTTTGACTAATTATATTTGGGTTTATTCTATTTATATCCATATTATTTTCCTAAATTCATTACCGTTTGAGCCATTTGCTTTGCAGATGAAAATACTGCGGCATTCGCTTCATATAATCTTCTCACAGTCGCCATATCCACCATCTCCTGAGACAATGAACTATTTGATATGTACACATAGCCTTCTTCGTCTGCATCTGCATTGGCAGGATCATAGATTCGTTGCATCATGGCGACACTTTGTTGAACACTTGCAACATAAGGGGTGTTATTTTTTCTGTTTGTTTTTACAACTAGCGTTTTTTTATAATAGGGACCACCGCCTATGGTTTTTGAGGTATTAATGTTCGCAATATTTTCAGCTATCGCCTGCATCTTCTGTTGCTGAACATTCATACCTGCCTTGCTAACGGTTATCACATCGAACACATCCGCCTGCAAAAAAATGAACACAAAAAAACTAAGGATAATTCGTCGCATTAGCCTTTTCCTAAAGTAACTACTTTTTTTAACTGCTTGATTCGACTTGATAATAATTGAACGTAGGATGTCATTTTTAAATTATTCTCAGCTAGTTTTGACATTTCATTATCAATTAAAACCTGCTTACTTGCCAACTTCATTTGGGCTTTTTCAAGTTCATCCTTGAATACTACTTTTGTATAGTTTTCGGATTCAATGTTGGCAATATTTCGAGCAATAAGCTGTTGCTTGCCTGAAGATTCATATATCGCTTTTTCTAAATTATCAAACGATTGTCCATATACAATACTATCTATGCTCATTTATACCCCCAAAAAAACACAAAACTAATTTACTAAATACACCACTCTTTATTTAACTTATACGCAAGTTTATGTTTAAGCCGATCCAATAATCGCATATGCATCCGACTAATTTTGCTTTTTGACATATTGAGAGCTCTCGCGATATCGATCTGGCTCTTCCCCTCATAATAATACATCTGGATCAAGGTACGTTCATCCTCTGTCATTTCTTCAATACTTTCTTGTAGAAATATTCGTTCATTCGTTCGCTCAATGCGATTAATAATTTCGTTACTAATATCTTCTTTTTTTAACTGAGTTGCTAAATTCTCGATACTTTCAAGTGAAAGCAAGTACACAACAGCAGAAGTGGAGAGAGCATGCTGTAGAGCAGAATCCTTCTCATCTTCAGAAAAATTTGGGTTCTCTTCAATGATATTTTTTGCAATTTCCTGTATTTTTTCTTTAATTTTTTCTTTGTCTACCTTACGATTATATGACGGATTACGTGATTTCCATTCCTTACGAACATTATCAAGAACCTCTCCTCTTATTCGGTATGTTGCATATGTTTTAAACAAGGCACCTTTATCATTTTTATAGTTTCTCCATGCTTTAACT